>DATNBT010000201.1:0-8183 GCA_035571855.1 Vicinamibacterales bacterium | reverse complement strand
TGGTCATCTGGTCATTTGACGGCCGGATCGCCGGTCGGGGGCGGGGCGTGGTCGGTCGCCGCCGGAGGCCCGAGGACCGACGTCAGGATGGGCGTCAACGCGTCGGCCCACACCTGATAGCCGGTGACGGAGAGGTGCAGGCCGTCGACCGTTACGCCGTCGCGCAGCGAGCCGTCGGCGGCGAGGAGCCGCGCGTTGATGTCGATGTAGCGGACCCGCGTGCCGTCGGACATCGCCGCCAGCCGGTTGTTGATCGCGTCGATGGTCGGCATCAGCGACATCGCGCGGTTCCGGTCCCGCCGCGGCGTGACGCCGGTCAGCACGATGGTCGCGTCGGGCGCTTTCTCGCGCATGACGCGCAGAATGGCGGCGATGCCGCCGGCGACCTCGTCCACCGCCGCCGCGTCGACGCCGTTGCGCGGTTCGGCACCTACATTATTAGTACCCGCGAGCAGCACGACGACTCGCGGCTTCACGCCGTCGAGTTCGCCATTGGTCAGCCGCCACAGGATGTTCTGCACGGTGTCGCCGCCCCAGCCGAAGTCCGCGGCGTTCCAGCCGAAGAAGTTGCGGCGCCAGTTGTCGAAGAACGGGCGGTACTGCGGGTCACTCGTGCCCCATCGGCGCGTGATCGAATCGCCTTCGAAGTAGACGTCGATGCCGCCGTGCGCGGCCTTCTCGACGAGCTGCCGATGCGCGAGCCGCGAGTTGCCGTCGGTTCGGGGCGCCGGCATCACTTGCGCGAGCGCCAGGCTCACGAGCAGCGGTAACATGAGCGCCATTATGCGCTACGCACTTGCCGTCGCGTCGGTCGCGGCCCTCGGCGTCATCGCCGCTGCGCAGCAGTTTCCGCTGAAGCAGAACGTCGAGATCCTCAAGGAGGCGCCGCTGCGCGCCGACAAGGTGAAAGACGGCCTCTACGTGATCCGCGGGCCGTTCCTTCCGTGCATGACCGGCTGCCGCCCGGGACAGACCGGCGACGGCCTCATTCACGAATCAGGCGACGTCGCCGTCCGCGTCACGTCCGAAGGCCTCATCGTCGTCGACGACAAGTTCGCGGTCCAGGCGGCCGACGTCTTCGCGAAGGTGAAGACGGTCAGCCCGCTGCCGGTGAAGTACGTGCTCAATTCGCATCATCACGCCGATCACGCGAGCGGCAACGCGTACGCGCGGAACATGCTGGGCGTCAACATCATCGCGCACAGGAACATCCGCGAGAACTTCCTGCGCATCAAGCAGGCGGGCGAGCCGAACATCACGTTCGCGAACGACGCAGCGGTGTATCTCGGCGGCGTCGAAGTGCAGCTCCACTGGTTCGGCCGCGGGCACACGAACGGCGACACCGTGATCGAGTTTCCCGATCTGAAGACGATTCACGGCGGCGATCTCGTGATCGACGCGATGCCCGTCATCGACTACCCCGGCGGCGGCAGCGCGATCGAGTTCATCTCGACGATCGACAGGATGCTGACGCTCGACTTCGACACGTACATCCCCGGCCACGGCCGCATCATGACGAAAGACGAAGTCCGCGCGTACCGCGCGCGGTTCGCGGAGATGAACAACCGGATGAGGGCGCTGGTGCGGAAAGGCGTGACGAAGGATCAGATGAAGACGCTCGACCAGGCGCGAGCTCAGCTGCGCCTGGCCGATCTGGGCTGGGACAACTCGGTGAGTACCACGACGTGGTTCGCGAGCTTCCCGGCGTATTACGACGAGATCGCTAGTTCACTGAACACGACTCGCCCGAGGCCTTGACCGACATCACGCGGAACTGGGGATAGTCCCCCTTCTTGATTTCGGTCTTCGTCCGCTCGGTGTCGTGTCCGTTGACCTCGGTCTTCGTCTTGACGTCGATGTCGCCGTGGCCCGCAGGCACACGCACGCCCGTCACCTCGACGCGATGACCGACTTGCGATTCGAGCTGTACCGAGGAATCCGGCACGAGCGCGAACGTGGTCGTCGTCGAGCTGCTGCCGTCGGCGTTCACGGTCGTTTCCCTGCTCACCGGCGCGACATGCTCGAGCACGTACGAGCGTGACGGCGTGCTCTGCACGCAGCCGCCGTACGTCACGACTTTCCCGCCGTCGTCGGCTTTCACTTTCGTCTTGACCTTGTCCGACTGCGCATAGACGAGACCGGCGCAGCCGAGCGTGAGAACAAACGTCATCGCTAAGCGCTTCATGAGTTCCCTCCCGTCCGGCTGAGGCCGGACACGTGTAAGGGAAATGCATAGCGCGGGCCGTGTGTCACGGGCGCGCCACGGTGATGCTCATGCGTGCCGTCTCAACCAGGAGAACGCGACCGTAGCGCCGACGGCGACCATCGTCATCGCGGCGGTGCTCCACGCGAGATCCTTCGCGTCCTCGGTCAGCTCCGACGTGCGCGACGACAGCAGATCCAGCTTGCGATCGATCGACGCCCGCGTCTGCCTTATCTCGGCGCGGACTTGTTCTGCATCCATGCGATGTTCTCCTTCATCGTTTCCGTCGTGTTTGGAATCGCACGAATCACGCGCATCCGCGCGCGCGCGAACAGGCACAGCCCCCACCCGGCGCCGAGAAAGATCACGGCCATGACGCCGTAGCCGGCCCAACTCGGCCACTTCAACGCGTACGCGAGCGCGCCGCCGAGCGCGATGGCCAGCAGCATCCCACCGAGCAGACCGACGACGGCGGCGACGCCGAACGCGATCGCGACCGTTCGAAGACCCGCGACCTCTTCGCGGATCTCGGCCCGCGCCAGCTGGATCTCTTCACGGATCAGATCCCGCGCGTCGTCGAGGAGCCCTTTGATGAGCCCGGGAATCGACGTGCGTTCGTCGTACTCAGCCATGGAAGACGCTCCCCTCCGCGTGCGCATGACATTACTGATATCAAGGTGGATGCCACACCTTGTGACAATTGCGGCTGCATCTTCGTGACGAGAAGAGCGCGCCCAGACCTCGTTCAAATAATTGATTCAGCGCGGCAGCGCGCGCGAAAAGCGTGCACTTGTGCATTGACACTGCACATCCGCAGCCTTACCGTAACGGCGACCCACACAAGGAGGTCGTCGTGCGTTCTTTCCACCGGATATTTTCTGTCTTCGTTCTTCTCCTTCTCATTCCCGCTGCCGCATTTGCGCAGGCATCGATTGCCGGCGTCGCGAAGGACAGCTCGGGTGCCGTTCTTCCCGGCGTGACCGTCGAAGCCGCAAGTCCGGCGCTCATCGAAAAAACACGAACGGCCGTCACCGACGGCACCGGGCAGTACAGGATCGAAAACCTGCGGCCCGGCACGTACACAGTGACGTTCACGCTGTCGGGCTTCAGCGCGGTGAAACGGGAGGGCGTCGAGCTCACCGGATTCTCGACGTTCACCGTCAACGCCGACATGCGCGTCGGCGCCGTCGCCGAGACGATTACCGTCACCGGCGAGACTCCCGTCGTCGACGTGCAGAACGCCTCACGCGAAACGGTGCTCTCCAAGGATGTGCTGAACGCGATTCCCACCGCCGGGTCCTACAACGCGGTGCTCGTCCTCGTGCCGGGACTCTTCGGCGGACAACAGGACGTCAGCACCGGCCCCTGCAACTCGTGCACGTTCAGCGCGCACGGCGCGATTCTCTCCGGCGGCCGCGCCAACTCCGAAGCGCGTCTGCTCCTCGACGGCCTCAGCATCGCCGTCCCGCAGGCCGGCGGCACGAACTACCTCACCGACACGCGCAACTCGCAGGAGATCAACTTCACGACGCAGGGCAGCACGGCGGAAGTCGAGTCGGGCGGACCGGTGATGAACATCGTCCCCCGCACCGGCGGAAACAAGCTGTCCGGCAACGGCTTCGCGAGCTGGGCGAACGACAAGCTGTCCGGCAGCAACTACACGCCCGAGCTGCAGGCGGCGGGCCTGGCCGCGCCCAACCCGCTCGTGAAGATGTATGACTTCAACGGCGCCGTCGGCGGACCGATCCGGCAGGACAAAGTCTGGTACTTCCTCACCGCGCGCTCCCAGGGCGCGTCGTCGTACATCCCGATCTTCTACAACGTGAACCAGGGCAATCCCAACGCGTGGCTCTACGTCCCCGACAAGTCGCATCAGGCCGTCAACGACAAAACGTGGGTGAACGGCAGCGCGCGTCTGACGATGCAGCTCTCGCCGCGCAACAAGCTGAACCTCTTCTGGGACGAACAGAACGTCTGCAGCATCTCCTTCGCGAAGTGCGAGAACGGCGGCAACTACGCGAACGCGCTGTTCTCGCCCGAAGCGAACGGCTACGGCGATCTGTTCCCGATGCGCGCGCAGCAGGCGACCTACTCGTCGCCGCTCAACAACAAGGTCCTGATCGAAGGCGGCTTCGGCTACTTCTTCTCACGCTGGGGCGGGCGCGCCAAGGACAGCCCGAACACGGAATCGCTCGTGCGCGTCGTCGAACAGTGCTCGGCCGGCTGCCCCGCCAACGGCAACATTCCCGGCCTCACCTATCGGTCGCAGACGACCGACCTCTTCAGCGACGGGCGCAACAAGAACGTCACGACGACGTGGCGCGCGTCGGTCTCGTTCGTCAGCGGCAGCAAGAGCCTGAAGATCGGCTACCAGGGCAGCCTGCTCGGCGACATCCGTTCCGCCAACCGCGGACCGAACGATCTGCGGTATCGCTTCAACAACGGCGTGCCGAACCAGCTGACGATGTTCATCCACGACTTCCAGAACGATCTCTGGATGCGCGACGACGGCCTCTACGCGAACGGCACGTGGACGATGCACAAGCTCACGCTGCAGGGCGGACTGCGGTTCGATCGGGCGTGGAGCTGGGCTCCGCCACAGGTCGAAGAGTCGCGGTTTCTACCGACCTCGCTCGTCTATGCGGAAACGCCGGGCGTGGACAGCTACAAGGATCTCGAGCCGCGCATGGCGGCGACCTACGACCTCTTCGGCAACGGCAAGACCGCGCTCAAGGCGAACGTCGGCAAGTATCTCGAAGCGACGATCACCGCGAGCAACTACGGCATCGCGAACCCGACGTCGCGCATCGCGCAGAACGTGTCGCGCAACTGGACCGACGCCAACGGCAACTTCCAGCCCGACTGCGACCTGCTGAACCCGCTGGCGCAGGATCTCCGCGCGAGCGGCGGCGACGTGTGCGGCGCGTACTCGAACGCGAACTTCGGCAAGAACGTCTTCAGCAACACGATCGACCCGGCGATTCTCCGGGGCTGGGGCGTGCGGCCCTCCGACTGGGCATTCGGCGTGTCGGTGCAGCAGGAAGTCGCGCCGCGCATCTCGGTCGAAATCGGCTACGTCCGCCGCTGGTTCCAGGGCTTCATCGCGACGGACAACCTCGCGGTGTCCGCGTCCGACTATCAGACGTTCAACGTCACGGCGCCCAGCGACGCGCGGCTCCCGGGCGGCGGCGGCCAGGTCATCGGACCGCTCTACGACGTCAACCCGGCGCTGTTCGGGCAGACCAACAACTACATCACCTCGGCGGACAACTTCGGCAATCAGTACCAGCGGTTCAACGGCATCGACATGAGCGCGAACGCCCGCATGCGCAACGGCCTGACGATGCAGGGCGGGCTCAGCTTCGGCAAGACCACCGCCGACAGCTGTGAGATCCGCGCGAAGCTGCCCGAGTCCGCGCCGCTCAATCCGTTCTGCCACATCGAGACGGGGTATCTCCCGCAGGTGAAGTTCCTCGGCAACTACATCATCCCGAAGATCGAAGTGCAGACGAGCGTCACGTACACGGGCAAGGCCGGCATCCAGGTCAGCGGCTTCGGCACGCCCGCCGGCGTCGGCGGTGCGCTGGCGGCGAACTACACGGTCGCGAACGCCGTCGTCGCTCCGCAGCTCGGACGCAATCTGTCCGGCGGCGCGCCGAACGTCACCGTGAATATCGTCGAGCCGGGCGTCCTCTACGGCGATCGCGTCAACGAAGTCGATCTGCGCCTGGGCAAGATCTTCAAGTTCGGCCGGACGCAGACGACGATCGGCTTCGACATCTACAACCTGCTGAACTCGGCGGCGATTCTCAGCTACAACCAGGCGTTCATCGCCGGCGGCGCGTGGCTGGGGCCGACCTCCGAGATGTCGGCGCGGTTCGCGAAGATCAGTCTGCAATTCGACTTCTAGAGTGTCGCAGGCGCCGGGCTGGCCGCTGGTCAGCCCGCGCCTGAGCCCTGCCATTCGAATCCCGCCCCGCGCGCGTCCTCGATGTCGGCGCGATCATAAGCGCGCCCATCTCATGCGGGCCTCCTCGGCTCTTCAGCATCAAGCGCGATTCCACTCGCACGAAGCTTGCATCGTTGTGTTGTGAATCCGGCGGAAGGAGCCGGCTGAGATGAAGACGACGTTGATATTGATGCTCGTTGGCGCGCTCGTCGGCGTCGTGGCGGCGTCGTTCATCGTGCCGCCCGCGCTCGCCTGGTACACCTCGCCCGGCGGGCTGCCGCAAGGCGCCCAGATTCCGGCGGTCGTGCAGATTCCCGAAGTGATCCGCTATGCGACGACGAAGCTGCTGCACGGCCAGTTGCTCGGCGCCGCCATCGGCGGCGTCGCGGGTCTCGCGGCCGGGTTGTTCATCACCATGCGTCCACGGCCGGTCGTGATTCACACGCCGGCCCCGCACACGACGACGTAGGCGACATATATAAGGAGGCACTCACATGAGCTTTCTCGCGTGGATCATTCTCGGCGCACTGGCGGGGTGGATCGGCAGCATGATCGTCAACCGCGCCGGTGAGGGCCTGTTCCTGGACATCGTCCTCGGCATCGTCGGCGGCCTCGTCGGCGGCTGGCTGTTCTCGGCGATGGGATCGACCGGCGTGACGGGCTTCAACATCTGGAGCCTCTTCGTCGCCGTGATCGGATCGGTGATCGTGCTGATGCTGTATCACGCGATCGCGCGTCCGCACGGGCCGTCGCACGCGTAAAGGCGCGATCTGAAGGTCGGGCGCCACAGCTGCGATCGCGGAGAACCTACCTGGTCGGGGCCGCTTTCAGATCGGCCCTGACTTTTCGACGCGGGATGATTCCGTTGTCGATCGTCTGGCCCTTCCTGCTGATCGTCTGGAAGAACATCTCGTCGCCCGAAATCTCGACCAGCATGAACGAGCGGTCGGTGTCGAACCCTTTCGCCGTCTCCGGATTCCTCTGGATGTCGTGCGGGCGCAGCTTCGCCGAGCCGCCTTCGACGAAGTAGTAGATGCCCTTCTGCGGGAAGATGCGCTCGTAGACGTGCTCGTGCCCGGCGAACACGACGTCGACGCCGTACTTCTGGAAGAGCGGCTCGAGCGCCGTGCGGAGCTCGATCGTGGGACCGTGCGACGCCGAGGAGTACATCGGATGATGGAAGTACGCGATCTTCCACTCCGACCCGGACGACTGCAGTTCCTTCTCGAGCCATGTGAGCTGCTCGGGATCCAGGTAATTGCTGTCGAGCGCGAAGAAGCGGACGTCGCCTTTCTTGAACGTCCGGTAACGCTTGCCACCGAGATTGAACGGCTTGTAGTACACCTGATTCGGATCGTCGTGGTTGCCGAGCGCGGCGTTGAACTCGACTTTCGCGTCGATCAGCGGTTTGTACGGCTGCTCGAACTTGCGGACGAAGTCCTGCGGACGCTCCGAGCCGTACATGTTGTCGCCGAGCATGATCGCGAACGTGAACGGGAACTTGGCGAGATACTTCGCCATGACCGAGGCGGTTTCGTACTGCTCCGAGTCGCCCGTGCCGCTGTCGCCCATGACGAGAAAGCGGACGGAATCCGGCTTGAGCGGAAGCTGGAGCGGCAGTTCCTGCGCGAGGACCAGGAGCGAGGCGCAGGCGATCGCAATCGCGGAGAGCGTGATTCTTCTCATGACGCGCGCTACTTCCTCGCCTTTTCCGCCGGCGGCACGTTTTCCGGCGGCGCGGCGTCGGGCAGGACGTCGACGATGAGATTCGCTTCGCTGTCACGAAGAATCAGATACCGGCGGACGAACCGGTACTCGAGCGGCTTGGGCAGCGACGGCAGCTGGCGCAGCAGTCGAGGCGGGAAGGTCGCAAGCGGATACGCAGTCGGATAAATCTGGTTGACCGCCGGCGTGAAGTTCGGCAGTTCTTCCTGTGAGTCTTCACGATTCGCGATGGCGAGCTTGCTACGCTGCGCGAACTCGTTCCTGATGATCGTCCTGAACAGATTCGAGACGTCGGGGGCGAAGATG
>DATNBT010000200.1:0-6725 GCA_035571855.1 Vicinamibacterales bacterium | reverse complement strand
ATCCAGGCCACCCCGCCCGTCCAGCCGATCCCGCCGATGATCATCAAAACAATCGACGCGCATGCGGCCGGCGGACCGCTGCGCCTCGTCGTGGACGGCTTTCCTGCGCCTCGCGGCAAGACGATGGCCGAAAAAGCCGAGTGGGCGGAGCGCCATGCGGATCATCTGCGGCGCGCGCTCGTTCTCGAACCGCGCGGCCACTGAACATGTGGGGCGCCGTGCTCACCGAACCGGTCTCGCCAGGCGCGCACGCCGGCGTGCTCTTCTTTCATAACAGCGGGTTCGCTCCGATGAGCGGCCACGGCGTGATGGGCGTGACGAAGATCGCCCTGGATCGCGGCCTGGTGATGCCGGGCGGGCAGAGCACGACGATCGTGTTCGACACGCCGGCGGGGACGGTGCGCGCGACAGCGGACGGCGAGCGCGTGTCCGTCGTCAACGTACCCGCGTACGTGCTGCATGCCGGCGTGCCGGTGCAGCTCGGTCCGAGGGCGCTGCGGGCGGACATCGCGTTCGGCGGCCTGTTCTACGCGATCGTGGACGGCGAAGCGGCCGGTCTTTCCATCGACGCGGACCACGCGCCGGAGTTGAGCCGCGCGGGCGTCGCCATCCGCGAAGCCGTCGAACGGGTCCAGGCGGTGGACGGCACGGTCTTCACCGGCGCACCGCATGAATCAGGCGCCGACCTGCGAAACGCGGTCGTCTTCGCTGACGGCGCGGTCGAGCGCTCGCCGAGCGGCACCGCGACGTCCGCGGTGATGGCCGTGCTCGACGCCATGGGACTGCTCGGAGACGATCGGCCGTTCGTGCACGAGAGCATCGCCGGCACGCGGTTCGAAGGCCGGCTCACGGGGCGGACACTCGTGGGCGAGTATCCGGCGTTGATCACGGAGATCGCGGGATCGGCGTGGATCACCGGCGAGCATACGTTCGTCGTCGACGACCGCGATCCGCTGAAAAAGGGTCTTCGGATGTAGCGCGGGTGACCTGAGCGTCGAACGTCAGGCCTGCGCGAGGAATTCGCGCGCGAGTCTCGCGAGGAATGTCGACAGCGGCTCGCCGTCGAGCGCGAATGCGTCCTTCTCCGGCGCCCACGACAACCGATAACCCCGGTTCATCGCCGATACCCAGATCTGCTTGACCGGCGCATTCGGGCTGACGACGAACCGCGCTTCGGACGGCTCTTCGAACAGCAGGTTCAGCGTGTCGCCGGAGAACTCGACTTCGAAGCCTTCCTGATCCGCGAGCGGCAGCAGCGCACGGCGCGCCTGCTGAAGCGCCGCGTCGCTCTTGACGCGGAAGTCCTGGTCCGTCAGCGCCGTCATGAATTCGACTTGTCGGCGACGGCGAGGTAGCTGCGGCGCGCGCGCGCGTTCATGCCGGGCTGCTTCATCTTGATCGCGAGCTTGTGCACTTTGCCGTCGAGCGACATCGGCGCGAAACCGAGGACGTACTGGCTGTGCAGCTCCTGCGCGACGCGCGTGAAGGTCGGCGCGAGCTCGGCGGTCTTCGTCAGCTCGAAGTAGCCGCCGCCGGTTTCGTCGGCGACTTTCCGCAGCCCGCCGTCGGGTTTGCTGCGGACCATCCGTTGTCCGTTGAAGTACTGGCTCTCGAGGCCGACGGCGTAGATCATCACTTCTTCGGCGCGGGCGCGATCGATGACCTTGCCGAGGCTCGCGTTGTGGCTCTCGGTGTCGTCGCCGTCCGTGAAGAGCAGAATCACTTTCCGCCCTTCTACGCCTTTGAGCTCGTCTTCGGCGGCCGCCGTCGCGTCCCAGAGGCGGGTGCCGTTGCCGTAATCGAGATCCTTGATGTCGGTGACGAGCTGATCGCGATCGTTGATGAACTGCGAGCCCTTGATCTGAATCTTGTCGTTGAACGCGCCGACCTTGGCCTTGTCCGCGGGCAGCAGGCGCAGGACGAACTGCTCGGCGGCGGCGCGCAGCAGGTCGAGCGTCAACGTCATGCTGCCGCTCGTGTCGAGCATGACGACGACCGTGATCGGCTGGGTCTCGTTCTGGAAGAAGACCAGCGGCTGCAGCTTGTCGTTGTCGAACACTTCGAAGTCGTCCTGCAGGAGATCGGGTACGAGGCGCTTCTGGGCGTCGGTGACCGTCGCGAACAGCGAGACCACCTGTGTGCCTGCACGGAACGTCGGCTGCTGGGCGGCCAGGGCGTGGGTGAGCAGGGCGGCAAGCCCAACCGCAGTCAGGAGTACGGATAAAAGGTGGGACCGGACCCTCATGGGTCCAGCTTATCGCAAACGGCGAAACCAGACTTGACCGGTCGGATTTGGCGGAAGTAAACTCCTCTATAGATTCTGAGACTGAGTCTCACTTCGAGAAGGCATTCACAGGTTCATGCTTCAGGCGTTTGTCATCACTCTCCGCGAAGGTCTCGAGGCCTTCCTGATCGTGGCCATCAGCCTCGCCTACCTGCGTAAGAGCGGTCGCGGCGAGCTCTCCAGAGCCGTCAATTGGGGCATCGTCGTCGCTGTCGCTGCCAGCAGCATCGGCGGCTATGCGCTGTTTCACGCGGCGAACCAGGAGTGGCTCGAGGGGCCGCTCGCCCTCATCGCCGCCCTTTCCGTGCTGACGCTGACGGTGCACATGTGGCGCGCGGGACGGCAGATCAAAGGGGAGATTGAAGGGCACCTGAAGGAGTCGGCGGGAAAGGCGGGGATGGCGGCCTTCGCCGGCGTGTTCCTCTTCACCCTGCTGATGATCGGACGCGAGGGCGTCGAGACCGCGCTGCTCCTGATGCAACTGCACGCGACGCCGTATCTGGCGACAGGCGCGGCGATCGGCGTGCTCGCGGCGGCCGCAGTCGCCTGGGTCTGGTCGCGATATGGCCATCGCCTGAATCTCGGCCTCTTCTTCCAGACCACGGCAATCTTCCTGTTCGTCTTCGTCGTGCAGCTGCTGATTTCCGGTGTGCACGAAACCTCCGAACAGGGCTACCTGCCGTTCAGCGCGGCCATCCACGACGCGACGGAAGCGTGGGGGCCTGACAGCGCATTCGGCCACCTGCTGACTTATCTGCTCGTCATCCTGCCGCTCGGCTGGCTGATCGTGCGGGGGCTGGCCACGTCGTTCAAGTCGGACAAGCCGGGCGGAAGCGTTCCGCAGCACAGCTCGGTTCGATAGCGTCCGATGAAGCCGCCCGTCGTCGCCGACCTGACATGGACCGGCGATCTCAGATTCAGCGGCACGTCCGGATCCACAGGCATCACGATCGACGGCGACAGCAAAGAGGGGCCTTCCCCCGTGCAGGCGCTCGTGTTCGCGCTGGCAGGTTGCATGGCTGCCGATATCGTGTTCATCCTCAAGAAGGGCAGGCATCCGCTGCGCGGCCTGAGAGCGCACCTGACCGGTGAACGCGCCCAGCAGGATCCTCACCGGCTGCTCAAGGTCGACCTGAAGTTCGACGTCGACGGTGCGATTCCGAAAGACGCCGTCGAACGCGCCGCGGCCCTCTCGCACGAGAAGTACTGCTCGGTCTGGCACTCGCTCAATCCCGATATCGACTTTCACGTGACGTGTGACGTCCACGCCGACGCCTGATCGCCGGCGCGCGGCGTACATCGACTGGACACGCGGCCTCGCCGTTCTGCTGATGATCGAGGCGCACACGGTCGACTCGTGGACGCGTGTATCGTCGCGCGGTTCGACGGCGTACGGCGATGCGATCATGCTCGCGGGACTGGCGGCCCCGCTGTTCCTCTGGCTCGCCGGCGTCTCGATTCCGCTCGCGGCCGCCGCCGGTGTTCGCCGCGGTCTGTCGCGCCGAGCCGCCGCGGAGAACGTCGTCAAGCGCGGGCTCGAGATCTTCATTCTCGCGTTTCTCTTCCGCCTTCAGGCATTCGTCCTCAGCCCGGGCGCCCATCCGATCACGCTGTTCCGCGTCGACATCCTCAACGTCATGGGGCCGGCGATCGTCATGGCGGCGCTCGTCTGCATGCTGATCGACTCGAATGCGATGCTCGTCACGGCCTTCACGGTCCTCGCCGTGATGGTGTCGATGGGGACGCCGATTGTGAGGCATCTGGCCGTCCTCGACCGCGTGCCCCCGCTCCTGCAGTGGTACATCAGGCCGTCGGGCGACAACACGACGTTCACCTCGTTCCCGTGGATCGGCTTCGTGTTTGCCGGCGCGGCCGTCGGTGTCCTGCTGAGCGGCGTCGATACGAAGCGAACGGAGCGGCGGCTGGTCACGCTGGTTGCGCTGACCGGCCTCGCCGCAATGGCGGGCGGGTATTACGCGTCGACGCTGCCGTCGATTTACGCCGACTCGTCGTTCTGGACGACCTCTCCGGCATACTTCGCGATTCGCGCCGGTCTGCTGATGACGACGCTGTCGGTGATGTTTGCCCTGGAGCGCGGCGTTCCGGCCGCCGTCCGGGTACTGCGGCCGCTCGCGCACTTCGGCCGAGCGTCGCTGTTCGTCTACTGGATCCACGTCGAGCTGGTCTACGGCTACGCGTCGTGGGCCCTCCGGCGGCGGCTGCCTTTATGGGGCATCGTGATCGCGTATGCCCTGTTCGCCGCGGCGATGTACGGCATGGTGCTGCTGCGCGATGCCCTCGTCGCCCGCTGGCGCGGGCGGGATAAGCAAATAACTTTCCAATACAAAGCTGAGGCGGTATGATGCCCCGGTGCGCGCATGTCTCACCGGCATCTGCCTCCTGACGGTCGCCGCTTCGGGCTGGCTGGGCGTCATGTTTGTCGCCCTGCATCGTCCTGGTTTCGAGCGGGGCGTCGCGATCTCGGCGCTGTTCGTCGTGCAGAGCCTCCTGGCCCTCGCCGTGGCCAATCGCTGGCTGATCGGACGGCCCTGGACGTTCCTCGCCCCTGCGGGCGCCGTCGGGCTCATCTGGGCCGGTGGCCAGGCCATCCTCACAAATCTCAGCAGTTCACACTTCGAAGGCTACGCCCTCCTCATAGGCTTTCTCCTGACCCTGCAGGGAATCCTGACGCTCGTCACCTCGTCGTCAAAAGTGCACCAATTCGGCAATTGACCTAGCGGCGCGACTTGTTTATTAATTGGTTGTAGAGGATAGACTTAGGTCTAACTGAAGCGACTGTAAGTGACGCTCAGGCTGTCGAAAAAAGCATTGAGCTCGCTGGTAGTCGGTCAGTACAATTCGCCTCTTACTATGATCAACGTCGCAGCCATCCGCATGCAGCAGTTCGGGGTGCAGTTCTATCAGGCATCCCTCACCGCCAGCGATATCGACAAGCTCGTTCGCTTCGAAGTGCTCAACTACGGAGAGACCCAGGGCGGCGTTCGCGGCAGCAAAGCGCCGAGCGCCGGCCAGCCTTCGAAGGTGAACTGGGATCTTCTCGAACGCCGCATCGCGTCGAGCGAAAAGGCGTATCAGCGGCAGATCATCCGGAAAAAAATCGACGAGCTCGTTCAGTACTACGAACAGTGCCGTCAGGCCCGCGATCTGCCGTCGATCCCCGGCGCCGTGATCATCTCGTGCGACGAGAAACTGTCGTTCCAGGCCGCGACCGACGACGGCCGGCTGGGCGTGCTGAAGGTGCCGGAGCGCGAAGGCATCCTGCGTGCGATTGACGGCCAGCACCGGCTGCTCGCGCTGCACGCGGACATCGACCGCTTCCAGGGCGAAGACTTCACGGTGCCGGCGATCATCTTCGACCGCCTGCCTGAAGATCACGTCGTGCAGATGTTCGTCACGATCAACGCGAAGCACACGCGCCTCAACGCGTCGCACCTGGTCAGCCTGTCGGGACGGCAGCTCTATCGCGACGAAAACCTCGCCACCGCGCATGACGTCGTCCGCGCGCTGAACGACCGCGAAGACTCGCCGCTGTACGACGAGATCAAGCTGCTCGGCGTCGGCCGCGGCCGCGTCGCGCAGGCGCCGCTGGCGCAGGAGCTGAAGAAGATCTTCGCCGCCAACGTCTTCACCGCGAAGCGGGGCTCCGACATGCACGACGAAGCGAAGAAATTCTTCGTCAACTACTTCAAGCAGATCGCGCTCGTGTTCGGCGGCGCGTGGAACGGCCGGAAGTACAGCATCCGCTCGGCCTCGGCGCTGCGCGCGTTCATCCGGGTCGCGCCCGACGTCGTCCGCCGCCTCGATCAGGAGCACGCCGACCGCGGCGACTTCCGCGCGATCGGACGCGTCATCGCGCCGTGGGGACGCCGGATCGGCGACCTGCGGTTCGAAACCGACGGCGCCTGGAAGCGCAGCGGCACGACCGTGGATTCACTGGCCAAGGAACTCCGTCTCGCGCTGCAATACCCCGAAGGGGCGTCCGTCTAGCGAGTGTCCACATTCCTTATTACCGGGGGAGCCGGATTCATCGGCTCCAACCTGGTGCATTACGCGCTCGCGCACACTGCCGACCGCCTCGTCATCGTCGACAAACTGACTTATGCCGGCAGCCTTCTGAACCTCGAGGGCGCTGTCGGCACGCCGCGCGTCGTCTTCGTCAAGGCCGACATCGCGGACGAGGCTGCAATCGCGCGCGTGTTCGAAGAACACAGGCCGGACGCCGTCCTGAATCTCGCGGCGGAAACGCATGTCGATCGATCCATCGACAGCCCGCGGCCGTTCGTCGACACGAACATCGTCGGCACGCTCGTCCTGCTCGAGGCCGCGCGGAAGTTCAGGACGGAACGGTTTCTTCACGTGTCGACCGACGAGGTCTACGGCACGCTCGGGACCGAAGGCCTGTTCAGCGAGGAAACGCCGT
>DATNBT010000199.1:0-5036 GCA_035571855.1 Vicinamibacterales bacterium | reverse complement strand
GGGTGATCGAGCAGGGACCTCCGAACCGCCTGCTCGAGCAGGGCGGACTCTACGCGCAGATGTGGATCCGCCAGCACACGCCGCGACGCCGGCAGGAGGACAATCCGTGATACAACCTGCCGTCATGAAGCTGCTCATTGTCGCCGCCGCGGGGGCCGCGCTCGCAGGACAGCTCGTCACGCAGAAGGCGTTATCGCTTCCGCTCGCGAAGACGATGGCGGAAGCGGCGCTCGCCGAGTGCAAAGCCAAAGGCTTCAACACCTCCGTCGTCGTCGTCGATCGCGCGGGCCAGCCGCTCGTGAGCCTGCGCGACGAAGGCGCGACGGCGCAGACGATGGAGATGGCGAGGCGGAAGGCGTACACCGCGCGCATGTTCCGCATGTCGACGCTGGATTTTCAGAAGCGGACCGACGATCCGAAGTACCGGCCTCAGCGCGACATCGCCGACATCCTCGCGCTCGGCGGCGGCGTGCCGATTACGGTCGGCAACGACACGGTCGGCGCGATCGCGAGCTCCGGCTCGTCGCAGGAGCAGGACGATGCCTGTGCGAAGGCCGGCATCGCCAGGGTCGCGGATCTGCTGAAATAGTCCGCCTGAAAGCGGACGCTACCTGAGTCGTTCGTTCGTATTCGCGGCCTGCCACGCGAACGTCGCCATGAAGATGGCGGACTGCTTCAGATCCTGCTCGCTCATCCGCTCCGGATAGTCGGCGTTCGTGTGGCGCGTCCGCTCGTCGTACGCGGTGAAGTCCTTGATCACGTTGAACCCCGGCAGTCCGGCTTCCTGAAACGGCACGTGGTCCGTGGCGTTGATGCTCTCGATCACGTTCCGGGTCGCGCCGAGATCCTTGAGCGGCGCCAGCCAGCGATCGAAGACGGCCTTCGCCGTCGCGTTCTTCTCCATGTAGAAGCCGAGCGTCCGGCCGCTGCCCGGATCGTCGTTCAGATAGACGAACAGACGGCTGCGATCGGCGGGCGTCGAGAAGTGCTGCGCGAGGTACGCGCGCGCGCCGAGGAGTCCCTGTTCTTCGCCGCTCCAGAGCGCGACGCGGATGGTGCGCCGCGGCTGCGCGCCGACGGCGTGCAGGATGCGCATCGCCTCCATCATCGCGACCGCGCCGTCGGCGTTGTCGGTCGCGCCGCTCGCCGTGTGCCACGAGTCGAGATGGCCGCCGATGAGGACGATCTGACCGCGCAGCGCGGGGTCCGTCCCGGGAATCTCCGCGATGACGTTGTAGCTGTTCGGATCGTCGGTGAAGAAGCGGACGCCGAGCTGCACGCGCAGCGACGGCGGACGGCCGGCGGCCGCGAGCCGCGCGAGGACGTTGTACTGTTCGCCGGCGACGTGCTCTTCGGCTGCGGCAGCGCCGGATTGCCGGTGGCGACGGGACGGTCGTCGAGACCGGGCTGCGGCCGATCGCGCGTCACCCACTCGGTCACCGGCAGGTGGGTGAGGACGATCGCGCCGCGCAGTTGCGCGCCCATCGCCTGTACCTGCGCGGTCGTCTTGTCGCCGACGTAGACGACGCGGCCCGTCACGACACCTTTCGTTCCGGGCGACCACGCGTCGGGATACGCGATGAGCGGCATGTACCGCGGCTCGGTCATCTCGACCGACAGCTTGTCGACCTGCCAGCCGCGGCCGAAGTCGTACGGCTCGAGATGCGGATCCGCGAGACCCCACTCCGCGAAGCGATCGCGTGCCCAGCGTGCCGCCCGCACGTGCGAGGGCGACCCGGTGAGACGCGCGCCGATGTCGTCGGTGAGTGTGCGATAGAGCGTCAGCGCGCCGGAGCGCTGCAGGCCCTCGGTCCTGATGCGAGCGAGCGTGTCGCCGGCATCACGCTGTTGCGCGATGACGCCGGCGACCGTGAGGCTGAAGAGGCTGACGAGAAGCAGGATCCGGCGCATGGCCGGCGATTCTAGACTACTCGTGCCGTCGCAGCACGACCCTCAGCGGCCGATCCAGTTTGAAGGTCAGCGTCGTGTCCGGCTCGACGCGGATGTCGCCTTTCGTGAGGGCCTGCGTCGCGGCGCCGCCGCCCGCGCCCGCGGCCGCGCCGATGGCCGCGCCCTTGGCGCCGCCGAAAATCGCGCCGACGATGCCGCCGATGGCCGCGCCGCCGCCGGTGAACTCCGCCGTGCGCTTGTTCGCCCCGATCCCCTGCTTGCCCTGCTGCTCGAGATCTTCGGTGCTGAGCGCGTACTGGCGCCCGTCGACGGTCACCGACTGCAGATCGAGGACGAGGTCGTCGCGGCCGCGAATCTTGCCGCCCTGCGACAGCGACTTGATGATCAGCCGCGCCTTCGCGCCGGCCGGAATGACGACCTTGTTCTCGGCGTCCCTCACGCTGTCGGTGACGTCGGCGACGAAAACCTGGCCGTCGGCCGCCGTGCTGCCGTCGATCGTCTCTTCGGTACGCACGGCGATCTCGGTTCCCGACGGAACCGTGTGCGTGTCCGTCGTGATGTCGTCGGCCGTCGGACGCGGGAGCACGGGAGCGGGCGCCGGTCTCGACACCGACTTCGCCATCGTCGGCGCCGCGCCGGGCGCCGCGGGGGCCGAGGCGGCCTGATCGCCGTAGTCGATCGCCCGCACCTGCGCCATCGGGATGGTTCGCGTCACGTTGTCGTCGGTCGTGATCTTGACTTCGTCGGCGGTGCTCGAGAGCACCATGCCGGTGACGGCGCTGCCGTCGCGGAGCTGGACGGTCGCGTGCGGGCCGGTGGCCGGCGTGCCGACCCCCGTGCACGCCGAGACACCGAGGAGCAGAACGAGGGCTGAGGCAAACTTCATCGGAAGTCCTCCTTACTTCGCGGCGGGAACGCAGAACTTATCGAAGGCCTGGGTGAGTTCCGTGGCGATCGAGAAGGCGTCGCGGTTCTCGATGTTGCGCCGTTCGAGCATGTAGACCAGTCGGCCGTTCTGAAACAGGGCGATCGACGGGGACGAGGGCGGATAGCCGGTGAAGTAGCCGCGCGCCCGGTCGGTCGCGTCGACATCCGCGCCGGCAAACACCGTGGCCACGCGGTCCGGTTTGTTCTGATGGCGGAGCGCCAGCGCGATGCCGGGGCGGGCTTTGCCGGCGGCGCAGCCGCAGACCGAGTTGACGACGACCATCAGCGTGCCGGGGGTACCTGTCACAGCCGCGTCAACATCCGCGGGGGTGCGCAGCTCCTGGACGCCGAGGTCGGTCAGTTCCTTGCGCATGGGTTCGACGAAGAATTCGGGATAAGGCATGTGCGGTATTGTATCGCTATGAAGACTGCGGCTGCCCTCGTCGCTGTCCTGCTGCTCGGCGCCTCGCTCGCCTCCGCCGAACAACGCCCACGCGTACGGCCCCGCTCGATGACGCCCCGGCCGTCACGTCCTTCGACTCCGGCACCGCCGCCGTCGAACATCGTCCCGGGGCTGATCGTGCCGCAGACGCCGCTGATTCCGGCGCCGACGCCGGCCAACGCGCCTCCGACGCCGTTCGACGCCCGGCGCGGCACGTACGCGCCGCACTACAACGATCCGAACGCGCGGCCCCGCTACGGTTACGGCGTGCCGTTCTATGCCGGCGCCGTCGGCGTCAGCGACGACGCGCCGGCGGAGACACGTACGGCCGCTCCGGATCAGCCGCCGCCCGCGGCTGCGTCTGCGCCGCCCGCGCCTGCGCCCGTGCCCGAAGCGCCGCGCGTCGCGTCGCTCCATCCGGATACGTTCTATGTGATTGAGGGCTGCTACGCCGGCAACCGCCCGCCGAATCCGGCGCGACTCCCGAAGGGCTGCGACCTCGCGAAGCTGCGCGAGATTCCCGTCCGCTGATCAGTGAGTCAGCCCGTAGATGAGGTAGTTGACGCCCAGCTTGTAGGCTTCGTTCGTCTCGTCGAACGGACGGAAGCCGCGTCCTGACCATTCCCAGTACTGCGAGATGTCGGTGTTGTAGTTCACGATCATCATGATGCGCTTCTCGGGGTCGTTGTCCTCGTAGAGCGCCTTGAAGATCGGATTGCCCGCGATGTAGGCCTGCGGGAAGTTGTCGAGGCGGTTGATCTCGAAGAACGAGTGGAAGATGGGATGCTCGGCCTTCATGTCGAAGAACTTGTAGTTCGGCATGACGCTCTTCATCATGACTTCGAAGCTCGGCCAGCCGCCGCCGCCGTACGGCAGCTCGCGCACGAACTCCGCGCCCTGTCCGCCGCCAAACCCTCCGAAGCCGCGCCGCCCGCGCACCTTGAAGTCGTCGACGATGATGAAGCCGCCCTTGAGCATGTAGTCGCGCATCGCGCGCTCTTCGCTCTCGGTGATCGCCCACCAGTCGGGCTCGATCACGTACGCAATCGGATACTTGTAGAGATCGGGATCGTCGAAGCGGATGGAGTTGAAGGCTTCGGTGTTCGCGCCGAGGTAGCTGACCTCGTTCATGATCTGCACGAGGTTCTTCTCGGCGACCGGATAGCCGTGCGACCACGCCGGCGTCCCGCCGTACCAGTAGCCGTCGGGCGTGGACTCGTAGTTCATGCGGACGAACGTGAACCGGCCGTCGTACGGCGTGTTCTTGAGCACCGGCACGCGCTGGCGGAAACCGCCGAAGCCGCCGCCGAAGGGATCTGCACGCCGGCGCTGCGCGACCGCGGCCGTCGCGGCGACGAGCACCGCGACCATCGCGCCGAACAGCCACCGTTTCCGCATCTACTTCAGCTCGACCTGGATTTCGACCGCTGTCTGCCTGCCGATGTTCAGCGTCGAATGCTTCATGTAATCGCGCCAGGCCGTCTCGCCGGGATGCCGCGGGTTGTCGACCTGCCGCCCATCGCCGAGCGTCATCGTCGTGTGCAGCTCGGTGACGTAGACGACGACGTAGTGGGGATGCTCGTGCAGCGGGCTCTTGATGCCGGGCTCCAGGATCGTGCGCAGGGCACGGACGCGTTCGTTCTCGAACGCGACGATGTGGTACTTCGGATCGAGCTTCACCGGATCGAGCGCGACGGGCTTCGACGGCGGCGCGTTCTTCTTCAACTCGATGACGATCTCTTCGACCTGGTGGTCC
>DATNBT010000198.1:0-2521 GCA_035571855.1 Vicinamibacterales bacterium | reverse complement strand
ATCCGCTGGGCCACCACCGACTGGGCGATCTCGTCGAGCTGCGAGAGCTGCAGCGTCGGCGAGCGGAGGATGATGAAGAAGATCGACTGATCGTTGGGATTGACCTTCTGGAAGGACGGCGGCGCCGGCATCTGCGGCGGCAGCTGGCGCGCGGTCCTGCCGATCATCGCCTGCACGTCCTGCGCGGCGGCGTCGATGTTCCGGCTCAGATCGAACTGCAGCGTGATGTTCGTCGTGCCCTGCAGGGACGTCGAATTGATGTTGGTGAGGCCGGCGATGCCCGCGAACTGCTTCTCGAGCGGCAGCGCCACCGTCGCCGCCATCGTCTCGGGGCTGGCCCCGGGGAGCGAAGCATTGACCTGGATGGTGGGAAAGTCGACCGTCGGAAGATCGGAGACCGGGAGCGAGCGATACGCCATCGTGCCGAACACGAGGATGCCCAGCATCAGGAGCGTCGTCGTGACCGGCCGCTTGATGAAGAGTTCTGAGAGGTTCATGGCGTGACCTGGTTCTCTTCGCCTTTGATGCTGACCTTGCTGCCCTGCACGATGCGCAGGTGGCCGTCGGTGACGACGACTTCCTGGGGCTTGAGGCCGCTCTTGACGACGGTCTCGAGCCCGGCCGTGCGCTCGACGACGACCGCGCGATATTCCACCGACTTGTCCGGCTTGACGACGTACGCGTACTGGCCCTGCTGGCCGACCTGCACGGCGGCGGTCGGCACGACGACGGCCGTCGGATCCTTCGTCAGGCCGACGATCACGTTGACGAACTGGCCCGGCCAGAGCCGGTGGTCCTCGTTGGTGAACGTCGCCTTGAGCTTGATCGTGCCCGTCGTCTGATCGACGTTGTTGTCGATGAACGAAATGCGGCCGTGCGACGCGTTCGCTTCGTCGTTGGGCGCCGTCGCCTCGACGGGCAGCGCGCCGTTCGCCATGTAGCGCTTCACTTCGGCGAGACGCGATTCGGGAATCGCGAACGACACGTAAATCGGCGCGACCTGGTTGATCACCACGAGCGGCTGGGTGTCGTTGGCGCGAACGAGGTTGCCTTCGTGCACCATCAGCGCGCCGGTGCGGCCGGCAATCGGCGACGCGATCGTCGCGTACTGCAGCTGCACCTTGGCGTTCTCCACCGCGGCCTTGTCGGCTTCGACGGTCGCATCGAGCGCGGCCGCGTTCGTCTTGCTGCTTTCGAGCTGTTCGGTGGTGGCGATGCCGCGTCCCGAGAGCTCGGTGTAGCGCTGCGCGACGACCTTCGCGTTGGCCGCCTGCGCGATGTCGCGCTGGAGGTTCGCCTGCGCCTGCAGCAGCGCCGCTTCGAGCGGACGGCGATCGAGCGTGAAGAGGACCTGGTCCTTCTTCACGTCGTCGCCTTCCTTGAAGTTCACCGCCGTGAGCCCGCCGGTGATCTGCGCGTGGACCGAGACGACCGAGTAGGCCTCGACCGAGCCGATGACGCGGATTTCGATCGGCATCGACTTCTGCACGACCGTCGCCACCGTCACCGGGACGGCGCCCTGGTTGCCGCGCCCGCCGCCGCCGCTGCCCGCGGCCGGTCCGATGCCGGGATTCGGCCGCGCCTCACCCGAGCACGCCGCCGTGGCTGCCGTCGCTAAGAGAACGATAAGGACTCGAACGAATTCACGCATGTGAAAGATATATGTTACTTCGGTTACTCGAACCGCAGAGCGTCGATCGGGTCGAGCGCCGCGGCTTTTCGCGCAGGATAGAAGCCGAAGAAGACGCCGATCGCCGCGGCGAATCCGAAGGCGATCGCGACCGAGTCGAGCGAGACCGCGGTCGGCCAGCCCTGCCACATCGTGACGCCCTGCGAGAACGCAAAGCCGAGCGCGATCCCGATGCCGCCGCCGAACAGACTCAGCACGACCGCCTCGACGAGGAACTGCAGCAGCACGTCGCGTCCGCGCGCGCCGATCGCCATGCGGAGGCCGATCTCGCGCGTGCGCTCGGTGACCGACACCAGCATGATGTTCATGATGCCGATGCCGCCGACGAGCAGCGACACGCCCGCGATGCTCGCGAGCAGCGCCGTCATCGTCTGCGTCGCTTCCTTGCGGACGTTGGCCATCTCTTCGATCGTGCGCACCATGAAGTCGTCGGGATCGCCGGGCTGGATCTTGTGGCGGACGCGGAGCAGCGACGCGATGCGATCGGCGAGCGGCGCCACGTCGCCGGCCGACGCGGCCGACACCTGCACCTGCTGGATGAACGTCACGCCGCGAATCTTCTTCATCACCGTCGTGTACGGCGTGAACGCGACGTCGTCCTGGTCCTGTCCGACGCCCGACTGTCCTTTCGACGCGAGGACGCCGACGATCGTGAACGGCTGGTTCTGGATGCGGATCGTCTGTCCGACGGGATCGACGTCAGGGCCGAACAACTGATTGCGGACGCTGTTGCCGATCACCGCGACCTTCGCCGCGGTCTGCACATCCTGCGGCGTGAAGAACGCGCCGCTCGACGTCTGCCACGATCGAATCAGCGGGAAGTCGACGTCG
>DATNBT010000197.1:0-8052 GCA_035571855.1 Vicinamibacterales bacterium | reverse complement strand
GTACGTCGACGGCGAGATCGACCACGCGGCGCGCACGCGCGTCGACGATCACGTCCGGCGCTGTCCGCCGTGCCATTCGCGCGTCACGGCCGAACGCGCCGTGCGCGAACTGATGCACGTCAGGCGTCCCGAGATCGCGTCAGAGGCCGCGCCCGACGCGCTGCGCACGCGATGCGGCGCGCTCGCCGATCGCTCGCGCTCCGTCTTCGGAGCGCGCTTCAGCGGAGCGACCGAGGTCCGCGCGCGCGGCGTCCGCCGGGCGTTCAAGCCGCTCGCGATCGCCGCGGGCGTGCTGCTCGCCGTCGGCGGCGTGTCGCTCTACGAGCTGACGCCCACCTCCACGCGCGTCCTCGCGGCCGAACTCACCGCCGATCACGTCAAGTGCTTCGGCGTCGTCAACACGCTCGTCGGCGCCAACGCGAACGCCGCGGCGGTGGAGCAGGTGATGGCGGACACGTTCGGCTGGCAGATGCACGTTCCCGAAGAAGCGGGCGCGGGGCTCGAGCTGGTCGGCGCGCGGCCGTGCCTCTACATGCGCGGCAGGGCGGCGCACCTGATGTACCGCCATCACGGCCAGCCGTTGTCGGTGTTCATGCTGCCGCAGCTCGCGCGTCCCGGAAAAGGGAACGAGACCGTCGAGGTGATGGGCCACGAAGCCACGGTCTGGTCGCGCGACGGCCGGACGTTCGTCGTCATCGGCAGCGAGCCCGACAAGGACATGCGGCAGGCGGTGTCGCTGGTCCAGGCGTCCCTCCACTAGGGACTGGGGACTGGGGACTAGAATATGAGTATGAAGACGCGTTGGGTGATCGCGGGCATCAGTGCACTGGCGCTCGCGCTGCTGACGCTGAACAACTCGGACATCTGGGACTTTCACGCCGACGCGGCCGGCGCCTCGTGCCCGGCGAACGCGAAACCGGCGAAGCTCAACTTCACGCTCAAGGACGTCAACGGCAGGGACGTCACGCTGTCGAGCTTCAAGGGCAAGGTCGTCCTGCTCGATTTCTGGGCGACGTGGTGCGAGCCCTGCAAGCTCGAGATCCCGTGGTTCTCGGAATTCCAGACGAAATACGGCGCGCGCGGATTCCAGGCGATCGGCGTCTCGGTCGACGACACCGTCGAGAAACTCAGGCCGTACGTCGCGAAATACAAAATGAATTACCCCGTGCTGCAGGGACTCAATCACGACGACATCCAGAACGCGTACGGGCCGCTCTGGGGAATTCCCGTGACCGCGATCATCTCGCGGGACGGGAAGATGTGCGTCAAACACGCGGGGATTTCATCGAAGCAGAACTTCGAAAAAGAAATCGAGTCGCTGTTGTAGTAGGATCGCTTCGAAATGGCAAAGGGCTTCACGCACGCGCGACTCGCCTGCGGCTGCGTCATCACGTTCCGCGAGGGCGTCGAAGGCAGCCCCGTCACCGTCGTCGTCGAACAGAAATCGCCGGCGTGCGGCATGCCGCTGCATGTGCGCGACCTGCCGCTGTACGACTACCGCGAAGCGCTGCGGCCGTCGACGCGCCTCGGCCCGCCGGAAGAAGAAGAGTTCGAGGAAGAGAATTAGGCTCGCCGCCGGCCTGCTCCTCGTGCTCGCCGCGCTGTCGTCCGCCTGCGGCAAGGCGCCGGCAATCGAACCGTTCGTCCTCGACGGCAAGCGCCTCACCGTCAACAACACCACCGGCGATCCGTGGAAAGACGTCCGGATCCAGATCAACCGGCAGTACCTCGTGCAGGCGCCGGAGATCCTGGCGGGCCAGCGCTTCGACGTGTCGCTCGACGCGTTTCTCGACGTCTACGGCAATCACTTCTACTATCAGCGCCAGCAGATCAAAGATGTCCATCTGACGGCGAAGACGCCGGACGGCAAGGACGTCGACACGCACATGGCGTTCACGCGCGAGGGCCTCGACGGCCTCGCCGACACGGGCGTGTTCAAGAGCAAAGAGAAGAAGTGATGGCCAGGCTCAAATCCGAAATCGAAGTCACCTGTCCCTGCTGCAATTCGACGCTCATCGTCGATCTCAATCTCGGACGCGTCGTCGGGCACAAGGAGCCGGAGAATCCGAACAAGCCCGAATTGAGCGAGGCGCACCGCATCATCGCGGAGGAAGCCGCGCGGCGCGAGGCGATCTTCCAGCAGTCGGTCGAGTCCGAGAAGACGCGCGGCGACGCGCTGTCGAAACGGTTCGAGGAAGCACTCAAGCAGGCCCGCCAGGAACCCATCACGAAGCCGAAGCGCGACTTCGATCTCGACTGACGACTGACGACCGGTGACTGATGACTGGTGACTGGTGACTGGTGACTGACAAGACCTGCATCGTCACCGGCGCGAACAGCGGGATCGGGAAGGAAACCGCGCTCGGACTGGCCCGCATGGGCGCGCGGGTCGTGCTCGTCTGCCGCAATCAGCACAAAGGCGAGGCGGCGGTCGCCGACATCCGGCGCGAGGTGCCGTCCGCGCAGCTCGATCTGCTCATCGCCGACATGTCCTCGCTCGCGTCCGTGCGCGCGCTGGCCGCGCAGCTCGAACAGCGGTGTCCACGGATCGACGTCCTCGTCAACAACGCCGGCGCGGCGCTCACGACCCGCGCGGTATCCGTCGACGGCATCGAGATGACGGTGGCCGGCAATCATCTCGGTCCGGCGCTGCTGACGTTGCTGCTGCTCGATCGGCTCAAAGCGAGCGCGCCGTCCCGGGTCGTCAACGTGTCGTCGGAGGCCCACCGCAGCGCGCGGCTCGATCTGAGCGATCTGCAGTACGAGCGGCACAAGTACAAAGGGATCAACGCCTACGGCCAGTCGAAGCTGCTGATGAATGCGTTCACGTTCGAGCTCGCGCGCAGGCTCGAGGGCAGCCGCGTCACGGCCAACTGTCTTCACCCGGGCGTGGTCGCGACGAACATCTGGGCGCTCGACATGCCGTTGGTCGTGAAGATCCTCATCGCCGCGATGAAGCCGTTCATGCTGAACGCGAAAAAGGGCGCGGCGTGTCAGCTCCACGTGGCCACCGCCCCGGATCTGGCACAGGTCAGCGGGCAGTATTTCGTGAAGTCGAAAGCCGTGGCCCCCAGTGCGCTGTCGAAGAATCCCGACGTCGTGAGAGGCGTCTGGCAGTGGACGCTGAAGACGGCTGGTGTGGTGGTGAATTAGGCCGTGTCAGGGGCGCCAGCCGCCGGCGCGCAGCATGTACCAAATCAGATTCGCGAGCGCATCCCCGAGTAATTCCGATCTCCAGTCTTTCTGCCGTGTGTTGACGAGCGCGGCCCAGCAGAAGCCGGTCGATGTCCGCAAGATGATCGTGCGGGTCCCAATCAGGCTGCCCGCGTGCCACCAGATGTTGTTGCTGTTCACGGCCCAGCCCAGCGCGTAGTTCGGGTTTGCGGCCGACGGCTTCGTCATGCGCGCAATCGTGTCCGCCCGCAGGATGTTCTGCATCGTGTTCAGGCCGTCCACATGGTTCACGAACATCACCAGATCGCGCGGCGTGGCGATCCATCCGGCGGCCGAGTCCGATCGGGCGACAGGGAAGTGGTACGGGTCGCCGTCCTGCCCGTAATACCGCACCTCGCGCGGCTGGCGCTCGGCCAGCGTATCGCCGCCGATCGACATGCCGGTGATGCCGCACCGCCGCAGTACGCGCTGCTTCACATGCTCGTCGTAGAACGTTCCGGTGACGACTTCGATCACGCGGCCGAGCAGAATGAAGCCGAAATTGGAATACGCGTAGTGTTCGCCTGGCGCCGTGTCGAGCGGCCGCGTGTCGAGAACCTGCGAGATGAACCTCGTGCGATCGAGCCTCGGGTACGCCGACGCGGGATCGTTCTGCTCGTTCCCCCACCCGCCGGCCGTGTGCGTCAGCAGATGCTGGATCGTGATGTCCTCGAGGTAGCGTCCGTACGGCGGATGGCCGTAGTCGGTGGCCAGCACGCCGCCGCGGCCGAACACGCGATCGTCCAGCCTCAGGCGGCCGCTCTCGACCAGATCCATGATCGCGACGGCCGTGATCGGCTTGGAGACACTCGCGACGCGAAACAGATGCGCCGGCGTCAGCCGCTCGCTGTGTTCGAGATCGGCCAGGCCGAACGCCTCTTCGTACACGAGCTCGCCGCGGTACGACGCCGCGATCGACAGGCCGGGCACGGAGTATTTCGTCCGGAACTCTTCGGCGAGCCGCGTCATCTCCGCGCCACGGTTCACCGGCGGCGCGACGGCAGTCAGCGCGAGCGCGCGTGTCAGCAGATGGCGTCGAGTGATGCGCAATGCGCGACATTGTAGTACGACGCGTTAGAATCGTGGGCGCGGAGGTCTGATTGATCGGAACGCACGTGAAGGCGGTGGTCATGGGCGTCGCGTTGGCAATCGCCTGGACGTCGGCAGGCGCGGCCCAGGGACGACGCGGCGGCGCGCCTCCGGCGGCGGCGCGCCATGGCACGCTCGAACGCGTCGCCGCTGCGGGTCGCGACGTCACCGTGTATCTGCCGCCCAGCTACGCGAGCGACGCGATGCGGCGGTTTCCGGTCGTGTATCTGCTGACCGAGAAATCTGCCGAGAGCCTCAAGCTGCAGGAAGGCGCGGACAAGCTCGCGACGGCGCAGGGGTTCAGCGAGCCGATTGTCCTCGTCGCCAATGCGACGGGCGATGCGGAAAAACTCGTCGCCGACGAACTGGTGACGTTTGCCGACGGCAAGTACCGGACGATCGCCGCACGGATCAGCCGCGGCCTCGCCGGCTACTCCAACGGCGGCGACGCCGCGCTTCGCGTCGCGATGAAACGGCCCGACGTGTTTTCGAGCGTGTATCTCTTGAGTGGATCAGTCGAGCCCGCGCTCGGCGCGCTCGAGGCCGGCGCGCCGAACCTGAAGCGTCTCTACATGACGGCGATTGCCGTCGGAACCGGAGATCCCGTGCTGGCGGCGAATCGCCAGCTCCACGACGCGATGGCGCGCCTCAAGATTCCGCACTACTACGAGGAGTTCGACGGCACGCGCGACGACCGCATCGGCGAGCTGATGGAAACGCGCGTGCTGACGTTCTTTTCGCGAAACCTGAAAGCCCCGGCAAACCCAACGTCGCCGGCTGTGCAGTGAAGGCAGGCCTGAAGGCCTGCGGCTACTACTGCGAATGAGGGCCTGCGGCTACAGCTGCGATCGCGGAAGACATTCCCAGCTGTGCCGCCGGACCTTCAGGTCCGGCTATTCGTCGACCGCAAACACAAACATCGACAGGCCCGACACCACCTCGACGTACTGTTTGTTGCCCACGCGGTAGGTGATCGGTCCGCTGTTGATCGACGAACCGAGCTGCGTTCGCCACAGCAGTTCGCCGGTCTTCGCGTTGAGCGCCTGGAAATATCCTTCGCGGCCGCCGGTGAAGAGCACGTCGCCGCCGGTCGTCAGGATGCCGGCGTCGGTGACGTCGGTCATCTTGAACTTCCACTTCTCGGCGCCCGTGCCCGGATCGAGCGCGAGGACGGCGCCGTGGCCGGCCGCTTCGGTCCACGTGTTGATCGGCGCCCGCGCGAGACCGGGGGCGCCTGGAACGGCCGAGAGGTTGCGAGGACCGCCGCCCGTGAAGTTGGTGCCCGTCTTGTACTCGCTCGGCGCGGGCGAGTAGATGCTCGCGTAGTCTTCCCACGCCGAGATGTAGAAGAGGTTGGTGCGCGGGCTGTACGACGGCGAGTACCAGTTGGTGCCGCCCTGGTTGCCGGGATAGGTCGGCTGGCCTTCACCCTGCGGCGTCTGCTTCGGCCGCCCGCGCTCGTCGAAGCCGCTCATCCAGTTCACCTTCACGAACGGCTTGCCGACGAGGAACCGTCCCGTCGCGCGATCGATCACGTAGAAGTTGCCGTTGCGGTTCGCCCACGCGATGACGTTGATGCTGCTGCCGTCCCAGCGATCGATCAGCACCGGAATCTGCACCGAGTCGTAGTCGTAGACGTCGTGCGGCGTGAACTGGTAATGCCACTTCAGCGTGCCGGTGTCCGCGTCGAGCGCAACGACCGAGTCGGTGTAGAGGTTGTCGCCGGGACGCTGGTTCCCGTTGTAATCGGGACCGACGTTGCCGACGCCCCAGTAGGTGAGGTTCAGCCGCGGATCGTACGAGCCGGTGAGCCAGATCGATCCGCCGCCGTGCTTCCAGGCGTCGGGATCGCAGAAGCCCTTGGAGTTCGGCGGGCACCGCTCCCACGTTTCCGATCCTTGTTCGCCCGGAGCGGGGATCGTATAGAAGCGCCACGCTTCCTTGCCCGTCTTCGCGTCGTACGCGGCGATGAAACCGCGGATCCCGTATTCACCGCCGCCGACGCCGACGATCACCTTGTCTTTCACGACGAGCGGCGCGAGCGTGATCGAGTAGCCCGACTTCGTCGTCGCGACCTCGGTCTTCCACATCTGCTTGCCGCTCTTCGCGTCGATGGCAATCAACTGCGCGTCGAGCGTGCCCATGAACAGCGTGTCGCCGAGAATCGCGAGGCCGCGGTTGTTCGCGCCGCAGCAGACGATGCGGCCCTGGTCGGGCGTGTAGCGGTAGATCCAGTAGGCGCGGCCGGTCGTCGCGTCGAGCGCGATGACGTCGTTCTGCCGCTGCGTGATGTACATGATCCCGTCGACGACGAGCGGCGTCGTCTGCCAGTTGCCGGCGACCGGCGACTGGTACACCCACTGCAGCTTCAGGTTTTTCGCGTTCGCCGTGTTGATCTGATTCAGCGGACTGTACCGCTGGCTCGAATAGCCGCCGGAGTACATCAGCCAGTTCTGGGGCTCGTTCGAGGCGGCCGCCAGACGATCGGCGGTGATCTGCGCCGAGGCGCTCGACGCCGAGAGCAGACCCATCAGGAGGACGCTGGACCACTTCATGACGGCTGTCCTTTCAGCGACAGGAGATATGCGACGACGTCGGCGATCTCGTCGTCTGAGAGCGTGCCTTTGAACGACGGCATCGGCGACGAGGTCGAGATGGTGAAGTCGCGCACGTCGGACTTCATGACCGTCCGCAGATGCTCGCTGTCGTCGATGATCTGAATGCTGTAGGTGTCTTCGTTCAGACGCCGGCCGTTGATGACCGTGCCGTCCTTCTTGACGATCCGCACGGGCCGGTTGATCGGCATCATCTGCGAGCTCGGCTCGGTCAGCGAGCGATAGAGCGAGCCCGCGCTGCGTGCGGACCCGACTTCGCTCAGATCCGGCGCGACGTGCGAGCCGGCGGCGCCGACGCGATGGCATTTCATGCACGCGCCCTTGCCGTCCATCACCGCGCGCCCGCGCACCGCATTGCCGACTTTCACCTTCGCGCTGTCGAAGGCGTTCATGTTGCGCAGATAGGCGATGACGCCGGCCATCTCGGCGCTGTCGAGATTGAACGCCGGCATGCCCGCGGGCGATCCCGCACGGATGAACCGCTCGAGGTCGCGGTCGATCACCGCGTTGCGGAACGTGCCGCTGCGCAGGTTGACGCCGCCGATCGCGTCGCCACCCGTGCCGTGACACGTCACGCACTTGGACGCATACAGGCTCGCGCCGTACGCGATGTCCGAGTCGGAATACTGCGCGTCATGCAGCGGCGCCTGCGCCGTCGCAAGCAGCAGGAGAGTCGTAATGAAGGCCCACATGGGGGCCTAATCTACACCCAGTCGAGATCTTTTGAGGCGTCGAATTCCTCCGGCAGCGGCATCCACGTATTGCGGCCGGTGTAGTTCACCGGTTTGCGCGTGCCGTATCTCCTCCGGAACGCACGATAGCGTTTGCGCAGCCACTTCGTCCGCGCGTCGGAGGTCTTGATCGCGTGATGCGGGTAGTCCAGCAGCATGCGTTCGACCTTCCAGATATTCGTGGCCGCGTACCGCCAGTCGTAGTCCCTCATCTCCTTCGCCACGTCGACGACCGCGTAACCGGTCACGCGGCCGGTGAAGTCGACGTACGCGTCGGCGTAGCTGAGCGCGAGGGCGCGGGCAGTCGTGAAGACCGGCTTGCGTCCGTGCAACCCGGGATCGCGCGAGCGCGCGATCGAACCCCAGCGGCCGCGATGTCGGTAGACGAAGATCACGTGATCGAG
>DATNBT010000196.1:0-5690 GCA_035571855.1 Vicinamibacterales bacterium | reverse complement strand
TTCACCTGCACGGGCGCGTCGTTCATGCGCGCGACGCGGAAACCGTCGAAGTTCTTCTGATCGATGCGGCCGTTGGTCGCGGTGATCTCGCCGTACATCGCCAGACCGGCGCCCATCACCGCCGCGCCTTCCATCTGCGCGCGCACGCGATCCGGGTTGATGACGACGCCGGGATCCGCGACCTGATCGATGCGCGGAATCCGCACGCGGCCCTGGCTGTCGACTTCGACCTCGACCACCGACGCGACGTATGTGTTGAAGCTGCGATGCGCGGCGATGCCGATGCCCCAGCCGTTGCCCGGCTTCTTCCTGCCCCAGTTCGACCGCTCGCCCGCGATTTCGAGCACGCGACGCAGGCGCCGGCTGTCCACCGGGTACTTATTAATGTCCGCGCCGTAGTTCGAGTAGTCGACGCCCTGCGCCTTCAGATCGATCACCTTGCCGGGGCCGAGCATGTCGAGCATGAACTCGAGCGAGTCGCGGTTGGCGGCGTGCGCGAGCTCGTCGACGAAGCTGTGCGCGGCGAACGCGTGGAAGTTGTTCGTCACGGCACGGAACCAGCCGATGCGGACGTGCGCGTCGGCTCCGGCGTTTTCCGCGCGGAGGTTCGGCACGTCGTACAGCAGATCGTCGAGGCCCATGTCGAGCTCGAAGCCGAGCGGCACCGGCGATCCGAACGTCGATCCGATCGGCGGGAACACCGAGCGATGCAGCCACGCGGTCGGCTTGCCCTTCGCGTCGACGGACGCCTTGTGATAGACGGCGGCCGTCGTGTGGTAGAAGTCGTGATGGATGTCGTCTTCGCGCGTCCACACGACCTTCACTGGCTTGTTCAGCCGCTTCGAGAGAATCGCCGCTTCCGCCGCGTAGTCCGGCTTCGACTTCCTGCCGAATCCGCCGCCGAGCAGCGTCACGTGGCAGATGACGTTCTTCTTGTCGATGCCGAGCGCGGCCGACACCGTGTCCTGCACGGCCTGCGGGTTCTGCGTCGGACACCAGATTTCCGCCTTGCCGTTGCGCACGTCGGCCACCGCCGCCGGCGGCTCCATCGACGCGTGCGCGGCCATCGGCGTGTAGTAAACGGCTTCGATCACTTTGCCGCCCTTGCCGAACTCCGCGTCCACGTTGCCGAGGTTGCGCGCGACCTTCTGCGGCTGCTTCACCTTCGCGATCATCGCGGCCTTGAACGGCTCGCTCGTCAGCGCCGCGTGCGGGCCGTCGTTCCATTCGATCTTCAGCTGCTTGCGGCCCTGCATCACGGCCCACGTGCTGTTGCCGACGACGGCGACGCCGCCGAGCGTCTGGAACAGCAGCGGCGGCTTCGGCGCGTCGATCGTGCTCGTCGACGCGACGCCCTTCACCGCGAGCGCCGCTTTGTCGTCGAGCGACTTCACCGTGCCGCCGACAACGGGCGGATGTTCGAGCGACGCGTACACCATGCCGTCGCGGTAGACGTCGAGGCCGAACTGCGCCGTGCCGGTCACGATCGGCTTGAGGTCGTAGATCGGCTGCTCCTTGCCGACGTACTTCCACGCCGTCTTCGGCTTGAACTTCAGCGTGGTCTTCGCCGGCACCGGCAGCTTCGCCGCCGCGGGAACGAGCGTCCCGAAGCCCGCCTTCTTTCCGCTCTTCGCGTGGACGACTTCGTGATTGACGACGGTGAGTTCACCCGGCGGCACGCTCCACTGCGCGGCGGCCGCGCTGACGAGCATCGAGCGCGCCGACGCGCCCGCGACGCGGAACGCGTCGTAGAAGTCGCGGATCGATCGCGAGCCGTCGGTGTTCTGATCGCCGTAGCGCGTGTCGCCGACGCCCTGCTCGATCCGGCACTTGCTCCAGTCGGCGTCGAGCTCGTCGGCGGCGACGAGCGGCAGCGACGTGCGGATGCCGGTGCCCATCTCGGATCGATGCGTGACGATGAACACGGTGCCGTCGGGCTCGATGCCCAGATACACGCTCGGATGAAGCGGCGCGGTGTCCGCTTTCGTGTTGAAGACCGGGGCGCCGGCGGCCGGCGTCTGCGCGAACAGATCGTCCGGGACGATCTTCGCGGCGACGACGAAGGCGCCGGTGGAAAGGATGCCGTTCAGGAACGAACGCCGGCTCAGCGAGATGTTTTCGATCATCATCACGCACGCTCCTTCGCCGCGGTGTGGATCGCGGCACGGATGCGCTGGTAGGTGCCGCAGCGGCAGATGTTGCCCGCCATGCCGCGGTCGATGTCGGCGTCGGTCGGGTTCGGCGTCGCTTTCAGGAGCGCGGCGGCCGACATGATCTGCCCGGACTGGCAGTAGCCGCACTGCGGGACGTTGTGCGTGACCCAGGCCCGCTGCACCGGATGCAGCTGGCCGTTGGCGCCGGCAAGCGCGTCGATCGTGCCGACCGTCTTGCCCTCGAGCGTGCTCATCTTCGTCTGGCACGAGCGGACCGCCTGGCCGTTGACGTGGACGGTGCACGCGCCGCAGAGGCCGGCGCCGCAGCCGAAGCGCGTGCCGGTCAGCCGCAGATCGTCGCGGACGTACCAGAGCAGCGGCATGTCCGGATCGCCGTCGTAAGTGTGGGGTTTGCCGTTCACTGTGAGTTTGACCATGTCTTGCCTTTCGTAGGACGTCGGCCTTCGCCCGTGACGGGCGTCGGCGGGGTCGCCGCGCATTATCACACGGACGGCTACGGCGTGATGGCGCGCCGGTCGTATGCAGATGCAAGCGACGTCTGGCCGCGGGATCGCAGCTCGTTGGCAAGCTGCCGCAGTCCCGCAGGATGATCCAGATCCCGCCGTTCGAACCGGAAGATCGCGTCGGCCACGGCGACGGCGTCCGCGATATCACCAAGCGTCGCGCCCCGTTCCAGCTTGGAAAACGCGCCGCCCAGATTGCCCCGTTCGGCGTCGAGATTGGCCCACTCTGTCCAGAGCGTGCCGCGATCAGGCGCAAGCTCCACCGCCTGGCGATACCACCGGTCGGCTTCGGCTTGATGCGCGGGCCGCTCGACCGGCGACAGCCCAGCCGTCCAGCGGCGATTCCACGACGCGAGGTTTCGCAGGTGGTGATAGTCGAACGGGTCGGCCGCACGCGACTGCAGGAGCGCGCGACCCGCCTCGGTGAACAGCGCATCTCGCGCGGCCCCGTTCGAACCGCCCGCGACATTCATCGTTGTCTCCGCCATCTGGGTGAACGCTTCGGCCTCCAGAGGATCCTTCGCGACGACATCGCGATACAACGCGATGGCGGACTGCGGATCAGAGGCTCGACGCGCGGCTGCCGACCGCAGCGCCACGTCGGCGCTTGTCTTTCCGACCGCGTAGATTCCGGCGGTCACGCCGGCGATGGTGGCGGCGGCGAATGCGGTCGAGCGCCACGCGCGCGCGCCCGCGGCCGCCGCGACCGACAGGCCGGCGAGCACGTACAACACCGGAATCGGATCGTCATGCCAGAACAACACGATTGAAGACACCGCGAGCCACGCGATCGCCGCCCACCCGATCCCGCGGCGATCGACAGCCGCGATGCCGCCGGCCGTCACGAGCGTCAACCCTCCGACGAGCCACGCCATCACGCCCGGGTCACGACCCGGCCCGGCCAGCGCGATTGTCACGAGCGCCGCCATCCATCCGGCGAGCAGACCCGCTTCCCTCGTGGACTCGCGAGTTCGGTGACCCGTGATGCGCGCGTCCGCAGTGAACAGGATGGCGGCGACGACAACGGCGTTCAGACTCGCCGCGAGTGTCTCGACGCTGAGGCTGGTGTCGACGACATGACCGAGCCACGCCCCGAACGCGGCAGCGACCACGAGCAGCACGTCGTGCGGTGGAGCGTCCACGAGGGCCGCGCGCGAGCGCCACAGGATCCAGCCGGCAGCCGTCGTCAATATCGCCGCGGGCAACGCGAACGCGATCGCCCACGCGCCGCCGGTCGCGACGAGCACACCTGTCACGGCCAGGGACATCAGGATCGCAAAGACGATGAAGCGGAAGACGTCCTCACGGCGCAGGAGCCCGGCGGCGAGGAGGACAGCCGCGACAACGACTCCGCTGAGAACGAACTGCAACACAACGCCGACGATGCCGAACGCGACGAGGCGCTCGAGCGTGCTGTTGTGCGCGCGATCGGGCGCCGTATTCGGTCCCTCGAGTTCCGGAAGTTCCGGGCCGGCGTAGCGGGACAGCACGCGCGTTGTCTCTTCGGGTCCCGATCCGAGTGCCGCATGCGTGAAATCCGTCGGCACGCCGCGAACCATCGCGCGCCATAACAGAAGACGGACTTCGGCCGTGTCGCCGGCGGCGGCGCTGCCGAGCGCCAACGGCAGCGTCCGCCGCGCCGGCGCGTTCAACCGCGCCGGCACAATCGCCACGACCACCAGACCTGCGGCCAGCGCGAGGGCCGCGGGCATCCATCGCAGATAGCCGCGTCCGTACACTGCGGCGACGACGAGCACAGCGCCGCCGAGGCCGGCGACGGCGGCAACGACGGGACCGCGGCTGCGCGTCGCGGCCAGCGCCACGATCTGCAGCGCGGAGAGAATCCAGAGGACGGTTTCGCGCGTGCGCGCCCGCCGTTCGCGGCGCACCGCCAGCGACTCGGCGGCGGCTGCCGCGACCGTCAGCGGCAGCACGGTCACCAGATATCCGCCGAAGAACAGCGGGTTGCCGAACGTGCCCGCAGGCCGCGACAGGACGCCGACGTCCCACATCAGCGGATCAACGCCGGCGATTTGCGCGAGCGCGTAAATCGTGGGCGGCACGCTCGCGATGACGATGGCCGTCTGCATCCGGCCCGCGAACGCACCATCACAGACGGCGACGGCGGCCATCATGATCGCGAACAGCGCGATCTCGGTGAGCGTTCCGTACGCGCGCAGCGTCGAGCCCCACCACGCGAGGTGCGGCGCGTCGCTCATGACTGTGGACACGATCATCGCGGCGGTTGTCAGCGCGACAACGACAACGGCCGCACGCTGCAATTTATTGGCGCTGCTAATCACGCGACGCGCGTGCAACGCGCCGGCAGCGATCGCGGCGGACGCCGCAACCCACAGAAACGCCGCCTTATGCGGCTCAAACGGATTCTGCGCAAACGGGATGAACAGCGCGGGCACGGTGACGATCGCGAGCAGAATCGCGGCCTGCGGCATGAATGATCGACGCACACGATAACATCGGCGGCATTTTCCCGTTGACAGTCCCACCGGCCGCGAAGAGGATTGCGCCTTCCCCGGAAAGGTTTGCGCGTTAAGCACAGTAACTGCACGACTGCACTCTGACTGGAGTGGCCATGAGCCGTCGTCGTCTCTGCGGAGTCGGGATCACGTGCGCCCTGGTAGCGCTCGCGCTGTGGACGGCGGTGTCGCGGCTTCACGCGTCAGCCTCGTTTTCGTACACGGCCGGCGAAGCGAGCACGCTGCGGCTCGGCGACGCCGTCGTCAGGCTCACCGACGGCCGCGTGCTCATCGCCGGCGGCTTCGACGGCAACTTCACCATCACCAACACCGCTGAACTCTACGACCCGACGTCGCAGACGTTCACGCCGCTCAATCCGATGCAGCTCGCGCGCGTCAACCACGCGATGGCGCTGCTGCCGGACGGCCGCGTGCTGGTCGTCGGCGGAGATCAGCCGGGGCACGTCAAAGCGGCACAGGCAGAGCTGTTCGATCCCGTGCTCGGCACGTTCACGTTGACGGGTGTGCTCAACGTT
>DATNBT010000195.1:0-13308 GCA_035571855.1 Vicinamibacterales bacterium | reverse complement strand
CGGACCGAGCGCGATCGCGCCGGCCAGGGAGATCGCGCCGCCGATCGTGTGGACGACCGTCGAGCCCGCGAAATCACGGAACGGCGTCGCCATCGTCGCCAGCCAGCCGTCCGGTCCCCACGACCAGTGGCCGATGATCGGGTAGATGAAGCCCGTCACGCCGATGGAGTAGAGGATGTCGCCGATGAAGCCGCAGCGGCCGACCATCGCGCCCGACGTAATCGTCGAGCAGGTATCCGCGAACGCGAACTGGAAGACCCAGTAAGCGAGCAGCGGCACGCCCGTCGTCAGGTACGTGTCGGGAATCCCCTTCAGGAAGAATCCGTGCATGCCGATGAACCCGTTGCCGTCCATGAACATGAACGCGAAGCCCCAGGCCCAGAAGGTCACGCCGCAGATGCACGTGTCGACGATGCCCTCGACGAGGATGTTGATCGACTCGCGCGACCGCGCGAAGCCCGCCTCGAGCATGACGAAGCCGACCTGCATGCCGAAGACGAGGAAGGCGGCGATGAGCGTCCACGCCGTGTTGATTGCGTTGATTTCCGGAGTCGGCTGCGGCGTCGCCGGCGCCTGCGCGTGCACGGCGCCGCCGAGATACATGTACATCGCAGTCAGCACCAGGATGAGGCCGATGGCCTTGCCGCCGGCGAGCGCAAGGACCTTGGCGCGCATGTCGGGATCGCTGAGATTCGTCTTCAGACGCTTCCAGATCGTGTGAACGAACATGTACGGTTACTCCTTTTGGATACACGGATATCTGCACCGCGCCCCTGCGCGGCCGACGAACGGGCCGGACGTTCACGTCCGGCCGATTGCGGAGGATCTAGAGCCGGAGGACGGACTGCCGGGCCCGCTGTGAGAGCGGGAGATCGAGCGTGGCGACCGTCAGGCCGTGGTGCGAGGGATCGCAGTCGACGACGGTCCCGTCATGCGCCGGGAGCGCGGTCGATGCGAGCAGCGGGACGAGCGTGCCCGCCGAGCCCGCCTCGCTGATCGTCGGCGTGGTCGTCGACTCGGGCACGTTCTGCGAGCGGTGGTGGCTGTGACCGCCGAACAAATCGTAGATGTCCAGCGTCTGCAGCGGCGCCGTGAACGGCAGAACGATCTGCAGGATGAACCACCACGAAACGATCTGTCGAAGTCTCACGCGCACGATGTGTCGCCTGTCCTCCTGCAATACAAGATGAGTACCGGATGGTTGTACGGTGGAACACGAAGATTCCTCAGGAAATTCGCGATCGCGCAGCGATCGAGATCGACACGAATGTTGAAGCGCGACTCAACTCCGACAAAGTTGTGGCGTTTGCTCGACTCGCTACGCCCACCGCAGCGCCGAAGGCGCGGAGGTGGAGACGGAAATGTAGCGGCGCACACGGCGCCGCCAGTTTTGTATCATCGGCCCATGAAAGCGCTTCTTTTGTTTCTCGCCGCCTCAGTCGTGGTCGTACTTGCAGCCGATAAGACACCGGAAAAAGCGCCGCGCACGCGCGACGGCCATCCCGATCTCGCCGGCAACTGGAGCTACGCGACGCTGACGACGCTCGAGAGGCCGAGGGAGTTCGGCACGAAGGCGTTCCTGACGGAGAAGGAAGCCGCGGACTTCGAGAAGCAGACGCTGGTGATTCAGAACCGCGATCGGCGCGACGGCGACGGCAGCACAGGACGCGGCAGCGACGGCCGCACGGACGTCGATCGCGCCTACGGCCAGGCGTGGTGGGAATACGGAACGAAGATCGTCGGCACCCGCCGGACGTCGCTGATCGTCGACCCGCCGGACGGCCGCATTCCGGCGCTCACCCCGGACGGCGAGCGGCGGGCGCTCGATCGCCGCGGCCTGTGGACGACGAACGAGGACTATGAGAACGGCGCGCGGGGCAACGGCCTCGATTCCTACGCCGATCGGCCGTTCCAGGAGCGCTGCCTGGGCTGGACGGTGACCGGTCCGCCGATGATTCCCGGCGCCTACAACAACAACCTGGCGATCTACCAGAACACCGACCACGTCGTCGTCGTGAACGAGATGGTGCACGAGCACCGGATGATCCCGCTCGACGGCCGTCCCCAGATCGGCGCGGCGATTCGCATGTGGATGGGCAGCTCACGCGGACACTGGCAGGGCGACACGCTCGTCGTCGAGTCGAGCAACTTCCGGCCGCTGGTCTTCCGGGGCGCGAGCGACAGGCTGAAGCTGACCGAGCGGTTCACTCGCGTCGACCGCGAGACGCTCGTCTACGAGTTCACGGTCACCGATCCGCTGACCTGGGTGAAGCCGTGGACCGCGCAGTTCCCGATGACACGGATGGACGAGCCGGTCTTCGAGTACGCGTGCCACGAGGGCAATTACAGTCTTCCGAACATCCTGAAAGGCGCGCGCAGCGCCGAAGCGCGGGACTCGGCGACCGGCCCTCGAAACTAGTCGGGGGTCGGCGGCTCCGCGCGATCCACGACTATGGTGTCGACGGGGCCTTTGATCGACTCGAGCTTCAGTCCGAGCTGTTCCTGAATCGCGGTGAAGAGCGACGGCGCGTCGGACGCCCGGTCCGCGGCCGCATCCAGTTCCGCCCAGGTCATTTCGAAGTCGTAGCGTTCGCGCAGGCCTGTACGGTCGACGACTGGTTGACCGACCCGGCGCGACAGCGCGAATACGAGCTGCGCCATCGTCGCCTGTCTGCCGACCAGATGGCCGCTGGCCGACTGAATTCCCGTTGGCGGCCTGGGCGCCGTTCCCGGCGGCACAACGGCAAGCCGTGGGCCGTCCTTTCCAACAGTCAGCGCGTACTCCGCATGTTCGCGTGTCTCGCGATGCACGATCAGGTGAAAGCGATCGGCGAGCAGCGCCTGGAGCTTCGTGCGCGTCGTCTTCATGTCCTCGTCGCGCGATGCCGACGGTCTCCCGGACTCGCTTCGTGCGATGACGTCGAAGCGATCGGTGTCGAGCCAGCCGGGTCCGCCGGCGATCTGGAAATCCCTGACGTCGTACGCGCTCTCAATCAGTCCGCCGAGCGTGCCGTTGCGGACGCGCAGGCCTCCGCCCGTCTGGTAGTCGTACGTGGACCCGACGGCAGTCGGCGCGCTCGGCTTGATCGACGCCGCCTCGAACGTCTGCGCGTCGAGTGTCGTTCCGCCGATGAGGAGCAGGAGAAGAACGACGCGACGGGGCATCGCGCCGTTAGACGTCAGGCGGCGGACCAGGGTTAGCTAGTTCTTACAGGTCCAGTTGGATCCGTCTTTCAGATCGCCCGTGCCTTTGTACGCCGCATACTGCGGATACGGACAGAGCGGTCGCGTCAGGCCCTGCGCGCCCGTGCCCATCATCTGATCCGGCGCGGTTTTCTTTTCGACCCACTTCTCCAGCGTGCCGATGGAGTCGAACGTGTTCACGCCCGGGCCGCCGCCGCAGTGGGCCATGCCGGGCTCCATGAACAGCCGCATCCAGTCGCCCTGATTCTTGCCCATCTTGTTGAGGACCGACTCGTAGTACATCACCGTGTTCTGCGGCGTGATCGTCGTGTCCGACCAGCCGTGCGTGAGCAGCAGCTTTCCGCCGCGCGCCTTGAACCTGCTGAGGTCGGGATTCACCGAGTCGACGTAGCCGACCGCCTTGTCGATGCGCGGCATGTCGCGATCGAGATCGAACGTCTGCCAGTCGAGATTCGGATCGTTGAAGGCGATGCGGACGATGTCGAACGTGCCGCCCGGAGCCTGATTCGTGGCGCGAAGCGCCGGGATCGGATTGCCGAGCGCCTGGCCGGAGAAGATCAGCTCGCCCTTCGAGTTCTTCACGCCGCCGTAGAACGTGTCGACGGTCTTCAGCTGCGCCGGCGTCAGGCACGTCGCGTCGTCCTTGCCGCCGCCGCAGCGCAGCCTCGAGAAATCCACCTTGCACTGCTGAGGGTTGTTCAGGAACCCTTCCTTCAGGGTGTCGCAGGTGTTCATGACGAGCTGATTCACGAGCGCCGCTTTCTCCGCCGTGAGGCTCTCTTCCGGATGCCGCGACAGCTCGATGCTGCGCGCGACGCCGGACGTCCACATGTGGATGTGGCGGTTCGCCAGCGATCCCGCGATGATGCCGTCGTAGTCGTCGGGGTAACGCTGCGCTTCCATCAGCGCCATGCGGCCGCCCGTCGAGCAACCCTTGAAGTACGAGTACTTCGCGCTCGCGTCGTAGAACGCCTTGACGATCTGTTTCGCCTTCAGCGTCATCTCGTGCGTCGATCGGTAGCCGAAGTCGATCATCTTCTCGGGATGGCCGATGGCCCAGTCGCCGCCGGGATCCTGATGACCGGTATCCGTGCCGGCCGTGGCGTAGCCGGCGCGCAGCGCCTGCGGCATCTCGTTCGTCCGGCCCTGAATCGATCCCGCGAAGCCGCCGTTGCCGACGCCCATGAACTTGCCGTTCCAGTTCGCCGTCGGCAGCCACATCTCCATGTTGATCAGCGAATCCGACGTCGGCTTCAGCACCACCTGCACGCGGCAGTGTTCAGGAATGTTCGGCTGCGGCGGAGGAGGCGCCGCGCCTTGACGATTGCCGGCGCCGCGAGCACCGCCGCGTCCGGGAGCCACGCCGCGCGCGGGCGGCGGGCCTTCGGGAACGACAACGGCGCCCGTAATCGTCGCGTCGGACAGCTTGAGCGACGTGAGGCTTTCGCAGGGCGTGGCTGACAGAGCGGCGAGCAGCGCGGATGTGATGAGGATCATGGATGTCTCCTATTTGCCGTCGACCGAGAACGCCAGCAGCACGTTGCCGGGGATGCCGCCCGCGCGCGCGTAGCCGGAGCTGACGAACATCATTCCGCCGGCGATGGCCGGCCCCGGGCCGTCGAAAGATCCGCCGCGTGCCGGCACCTCGTTCACCGTCTTGAACGTCTGCATCGCGTCGTAGTCGAAGATCACCTTGCCGTCGGCGGTCGAGTAGCCGCGCAGGTGGCCGTCGACGGATCCCGAGAACACGACGCCCGGAATCGAGCTGATCGCCGCCGACTGCGCGGGGCTGCAGCGCGGACGCGTGCCGCACGGCGCAGGCGGCGTGTACCACACGCGCTGGCCCGTCTGCAGGTTGAAGGCGAACAGCCCGCCGCCCGCTTTCGGATCCGCGTTCGAGCCGAGGCTGTTCGGAATGAACTGGCGGACGATGTCCGAGAGCGCGACGTAGACGTTGGCGCCGTCCGTCGACGATCCCCACTGGACGCCGCCCAGCGTGCCGCCGACGCCGACGCGCTGCTGCCAGAGAATCTTTCCGTTGTCGTCGGGATCGATCGCGTGGACGACGCCGGATTTCTGTCCCGCGACGAGCGCGCGTTTGCCGTTGGCGAGCGCCACGAGCATCGGCGGCGACGAGAAGTCGAAGTCCGGCGCCTTCTGATCCGGGCAGTTCGTCTTGTCCGCCATGCGGCACGCCGTATTCCACGCGTCGCCGGTCGTCATCTGCCTGGCCCACAGAATCCTGCCGGTGTCGCGATCGAGCGCGAGGAACGAGTCGCTCATGTTCGACGCCGGCGCGCTGTAGTTGTCGCCCGTCGTCGCGTAGAGGATGTTCTTGAGCGGATCGATCGCCGGGCTGCTCCACACGCCGGCGCCCGATGGACCGTACATCTGCGTGCCGACGGCATTCTTCGTCGTCGGCTTCGGCTCTTCGGTGATCGTGTAGGTCTTCCAGATCTGCTTTCCGGTCGCCGCGTCGTAGGCGGACACGCTGCCGCGGAACTTGCAGCACTCGTAGTTCGACGTCGCGCCGACCGTCTCTTCGCCGGAGGCGACGCCGACATAGAGACGGCCGTTGTGAAAGACGACGGAGCCCATGAGGCGGGCGAGGCGGCTTTCATCGGCGCGCACGGTCCAGAGCTGCGCGCCGGTGACGGCGTTCAGCGCGTAGAGATTGCCGGAGAGGTCGCCGAAGAACGCGCCGTAGACGTCGCCGATCTTTCCGATGCTGACGGCGCCGCGAACGCTGCCGGTGGCTTTGAAGAACCAGTAGACACATCCGCTGTCCGCGCTCAGCGAGTACACGGTGCCGCCCGCGCTGCCGACGAACACGCGTCCGCCGACGACGGTCGGCTGCGCGTTCGCGTCGAGATCGCCGGGGAAGCCGAACGCCCATTTCACCTTCAGGCGGCCGGCCTGCGCGCCGGTCAGCCCGGCGGTGTTGCCGTCCTGGAAGCGCGTGTTGCTCGTGTTGTCGCCCCAGCCGTTCCAGTTCTTTCCGGCGGCGGGATTGAACGCGCCGGGCACGATCTGCGCCGTCACGCACATCGCCGACTGCGCGGGGGCGGTCGAGAGATCGCGTCCCGACAGCGTCTTGCCGGTCACGAACTGGGCGATCGCGCGCCGCTCGGCGCCGGTGTTGCGGCTCGCCATCGAGATCATCGGCCCGGTTTCCATGGCGGCGAGCACGCGATCGGCGGTCATCGACTGCAGCGCGTCGCGCGACGGCGCGCGGTCGACGCCCACGTCGTGGCACGCGGCGCAGTCGCGGCGATACAGCGCGGCGCCGTCCTGCGCGGAGGCAGCGGCCGCGACACACACCATCGGCAGCAGTAGAAGAAGGATGCGCTTCATCACGGCGCATCCTACCTCAGTGGCGTGGCGTTCTAGGTTGTCTTTTGAATGCGGCCGAAGAGGGCCAGCGACACGGACTGCAGCAGGCCGGGCGTGCTGAACGGCTTGTCGAGAAAGGACTCGTGCTCCCAGAGCGGGGCGCGTTCGACGAACAGCTGGTCGGCGTATCCGGTCAGGTAGAGGACCTTGACGTCGGCGTCGAACCGCCGCAGCTGTTCGATCAGGCGCGGACCCGACATGCCCGACATCCGGACGTCGGAGACCACGAGATCGAATTTGCTGGTGCGGAACGTCTCGATGGCGTCCTCGCCGTCGCACGCACTCTCGACTTCATATCCGGCTCTTGTCAGCAGACGGGCCACGAGCCTGCGCACGGCGTCATGGTCGTCGACCACCAGAATTCGCCTGGGAGTGTCCGGGGGCTGGAAGAGCGAGTGACGGAGTTTTCCGAGCGCAACCTGCGCATTCATGCACGCCTCCTGCGTCACCGGCTACCTATGGATGAGTAGCCGGCTGCCGAAAAATCCTTCGGCATAGCCTGCTGGGGGGAGGCTGCGCGGGCTAAAGCAGGATGGGTGCCAGACTGCCCGTGCTGTCGCCGAGTGTTTCCTGCGGGACGCCGGCCGCCGCGAGAATCGTCAGGAGCAGATTCGTCATCGGCGTGTTGGCCGTCGTGGCGAAGTGCCGTCCGGTCTTGAACGCGCCGCCGAGTTTTCCCGCCATCAGGCACGGGAGATCGGTGTGGCGATGGAGGTTGCCGTTGCCCATGCCGCCGCCGTACAGCACCAGGCTGTGATCGAGCAGCGTGCCGTCGCCGTCCGGCGACGCCTTCAACCTGTCGAGGAAGTACGCGAGCAGCTGCGCCTGATAGGCGTCGATCTTCGCTTTCTTCGCGATCAGTTCCGGATCGTTGCGGTGATGCGAGACCGCGTGGTGCTGTTCGGGCACGCCGATCTGCCCGAACGTCATCGGGCTCAGCTCGCGCGACATGATCATGCTGCTCACGCGCGTGACGTCGGCGCGGAACGCGACCACCTGCAGGTCGAACATCAGCCTGGCGTGATCCTCGAACGTCGCGGGGACGTCGACCGGACGCTCGGGCAATTCGACGTTGTGCGTGCCCTGGTGCTCGGCGTTCTGAATCCGCTGTTCGATGTCGCGGACCGAATCCAGATATTCGCCGAGCTTGCTCTTGTCGCCGCCGCCGAGCGACGCGTTGAGCCGGCTGATCTCGGCGCTCACCGAATCGAGGATGCTGCCGGTCTTGCGGATGTGCGCGAGCCGCTCGGCCGCCGTGCCGCCGTCGCCGAACAGGCGCTCGAAGACGACGCGCGGGTGCATCTCCGTGGGATTCGGCGTCGTCTCGTTCCGCCACGAGACCGTGTTGACGTAGAAGCAGTCGCCTGAATCGCACGCGCCCTGCGTCGGATAGTCGACCGACAGCTCGATCGAGCGGACCGGCGTGCTCTGTCCGATATGCTGCGCGATGATCTGATCGGCCGAGGTCGCGAGCTTCACTTCGACGCCCGGCAGGGTGCGGTCGTAGGCGTGCACACCGGTGAGCCACGCGGCCGACGCGCGCGGATGGTCGCCGGTGCCGTCGCCGAACGTGTCGGCCTGCAGGTGCGCGAGACCGCTGACGATGTTGATGTCCGCTTTGTGCGCCGCGAGCGGCTTGAGGATCGGCGTGAGCTCGAAATCGGCGCCGGTCGTCTTCGGCGTCCACTGATCCTGGATGACGCCGTTGGCGATATAGAGGAACGTGAAGCGCGGCGTCGACGCCGGCGCGGCGCTGAGCGCCGGCACCATCGCGTCGAGCATCGGGAGCGCGATCGTCGCGCCGAGACCTCGCAGGAACGTCCGCCGGGGCAGTGCGAGCTTCGAAATGAACATCAGCGCGCCCTCATCTGAAACTGCGGGCTCTCGACCACGCCGCCCACCAGCGAGGCGAGCGTGTAGTTGTTCGCCGCGCTCTGACGAACGATAGCACGCACGGCCGGCTGGTCGTAGTACTGAAGATTGCGCCCGAGCGCGTACATCAGCAGCTTTTCCGCCACGGTGTTCACGAACTGATCCTTTTCGCCGAGCAGGATCTTCTTCAGCCCCGCCATGCCGGTGAACGTCGTCCCGTCGGGGAAGCGGCCGCTCGCGTCGATGTCGGCGCCGTTGTCGTGGTCGCGCCAGCGGCCCACGGCGTCGAAGTTCTCCATCGCGAAGCCGATGGGATCCATCCGCACGTGGCACACCGCGCACGCAGGGTTTGCCCGATGCGCCGTCATCGCCTCGCGCATCGTCAGCGTCCTGCCGGGTTCGGTGCCCTCGGTCTTCAGCGCAGGGACATCCGCCGGCGGCGGGGGAGGCGCCGCCGACAGCAGGTTTTCCAGCACCCACTTGCCGCGGACGACGGGCGAGGTGCGGGTGGCGTAGGAGGTCAGCGTCAGGATGCTGCCCTGGCCGAGCAGGCCGCCGCGCGGGCTTCCGGGCGGGAACGTCACGCGACGGAAGTCGCTGCCCTGGATGTTCGGGATGCCGTAGTGCCTGGCGAGCCGTTCATTGATAAAGGAGTAGTTCGCGGTCAGCAGATCGAGCACGCTGCGGTTTTCGCGCAGGACGCTGTCGAGGAAGAGATCCGTTTCGCGGCGCATCGAGTCGCGCAGCGTCTCGTCGAAGTCGGGGAAGATGAGGCCGTCCGGCTGCTTGGCCTCGATGTCGCGGACGAACAGCCACTGCTCGGCGAAGTTGGAGACGAGCGCCTCCGAGCGCCGGTCGCGGAGCATCCGGCGGACTTCGCGCTCGAGCACCGCCGGCGCGTGGAGCTGTCCCTGCGCCGCGACGTTGAGCAGTTCGTCATCCGGAATGCTGCTCCAGAGGAAGAACGACAGGCGCGAGGCGAGCTCGATGTCGCTGACGCGCGCGACGTCAGCCGACGGAGCCTTTTCGATTCTGAACAGAAACTGCGGGCTGACGAGGACGCGCTCGAGTGATCGCTCGATGCCCTGGTCGAATCCGCCCTCCGCGCGTCCCTTTTCGTAGAAGGGCAGCAGGTCCGCCACGTCCGCGTCGGTCGTCGGCCGGCGATAGGCACGCCGCGTCAGCGAGCGAAGGATGGACTTCGCGCATGTCTCGTCCTGCGTCGTGCACGTCAGGATTCGCTGGCGGCTCGGCGCGTTGCCCGGAGTCTTCGCGCCGTACGGACCGCTGATCGTGACGAGCGACAGCGACGGCTCGAAGCCGCGGCCGCGCATGCGGGGGCGGAGCGTGAACTCGTCGCGCACTTCGTCGCGCGCGATGAACGTGACGCCGACCAGGTGCGGCCCCGCTTTGATCGGCACTTTGAATTCGAGCGGCTTGTTCGGTGCGGCGCCTCTCCCCCGGCCACGCCCGGCGTCTTCGCCGACGGTCGCAAGCTGCAGGCGCGTGCCGTCGACGGTGATCTCGAGCTGGTGCGCCCGCGACGGCTGCGCGACGAGCTCCTGGTGCGGCTCCGCCTGCGGGATGTTCAGCTCGACGTGAAAGAGATACTCGCCGTCGCTCGGAAACGCGGTGCGCGCCGACAGGCCGCCGCGCGTGCCCCACGGCTGATCGTCGAGGCGTTCGCCCTGCCACTGCTCGGGACGCAGCGCGTAGCGGTTGACGAGCACCGGCGCGCGCGTGTCGCCGATCGCCAGACGGCTGATCTTCTCGGCCGCGTCGAGATACCGCTCCATGATCGCCGGCGACATGAAGAGCAGGTCGGCGATGTTGTCGAAGCCGCTCGACGCGTTGTCGGCGGGCAGGAGCAGCGGGTAATCGATTTCCTTCGGCAGCGCGTCGATGGCGAGCAGGTCGCGAATCGCGTTCTGATATTCGGTGCGGCTGAGGCGATGCACGAGGGCCAGTTTTCCCGGATGCGGGGCCGCGAGCGCGTCGCGATCGATTGAGGTCTCGAGATACGTCGCGAGCGCGTTGATCGTCGCCGCGTCCGGCCGCTGCGCGTTGGGCGGCGGCATGGCGCCGGTCCGCAGCTTGCGGATGGCTTTTTCCCACACGTCCGCATGGGCGGACGGCTTCGTCAGATCAACACCGACAAGCGAAAGCCCGCCGGTCTTCAGTCGATCGTTATGACAGGTCGTGCAGTATTTATTAATCGTGCCCGAGGCGGTCGCGCCGGCGTTCGTCGAGTCCGGCGTCGGCCGGACGGCCTGTCCCGCCAGCAGAAGTGCCGCCAGTAACAGATGCATCGGCGGTATATTAACGCCTATGTCACGCTCTCTGATCGCGGCCGTGATTCTCCTGGTGGCCGCTTCGGCGTCCGCGTCCACGCGCCTCATCGATGCCGTGAAGCGCGGCGATGCCGTGGCCGTGCGCACGCTGATTGCGCAGAAAAGCGACGTCAACGCGCCCGACGTCGACGGTTCGACCGCGCTGCACTGGGCGGCCCAGCGCGACGACCTCGCGATGGCGGACCTGCTGATCGCGGCCGGCGCGAACGTCAAGGCGAAGACCCGCTACAACGTCACGCCGCTGTCGCTCGCGTGCACCAGCGGCGACGCGAAGCTGGTCGATCGCCTGCTGAAGGCCGGCGCCGATCCCAACGGCATCTCCGAAGAAGGACAGACGGCGCTGATGACCGCGTCATTGACCGGCACGCCCGACGCCGTGACGCTGCTCATCGAAGCCGGCGCGAACGTCAACGCCGCCGAGCCCTACAAAGGACAGACGGCCCTGATGTGGGCGGCGAGCGAAGGCAACGCCGCGGCGGCCGGGATCCTCGTCGCGCACGGCGCCGACGTGAAGGCGAAGTCCATCGCGGGATTCACGCCGCTGCTGTTCGCCGTCCGCAACGATCACGCCGCGGCCGCGACGGTCCTGCTCGATCACGGCGCCAACGTGAACGACGTCGCGCCCGACGGCACGAGCGCGCTCAACATGGCGGTGGTCAACGCGTACTTCGATCTGGCGGCGACGCTGCTCGATCGCGGCGCGAACCCGAATGCGCCCGATCCGCGCGGCTCCGCGCTCCACGCGCTCGCGTGGATGCGGCGGCCTGGATCGGACGGCGCCGCGGGCGTCGGCAACACCGGGCACGCGCCGCCGCTGCCGAGCGGCCGCATGACCGCGCTGGAGCTCGCGAAGAAGCTCCTCGAGCACGGCGCGAACCCGGACATCCGCATCGACTGGAAAGAGATCAAGTTCGGGAAAGAAGGCGGGACGGCGAGGAATCCGCCGAATATCCAGCTCGGCCGCCATCTGCTGTCCTATGTCGGGGCGACGCCGTTCTACGTCGCCGCGAAGAACGGCGACGCGGCGTACATGAAGCTGCTCGCGGATCACGGCGCCGATCCGAAAATGCCGACGAAGGCGGGCATTACGCCGTTGATGGTGGCCGCCGGGCTCGACTACTGGGAAGGCGAAGCGCCGGGGCCGTTCACCGGCGTGCCGGAGGCCGAACGCCTCGAGGCGGTGAAGCTCGCGGTCGCGCTCGGCAACGACGTCAACGCGCACGCCGACTTCGGCAGCTATCCGATGACGGGCGACACGGCGTACACGCTCCTGTACTACCCGCACAACATCGACGACCTGCTCGATCTCGGCGTCGGCGATCCGCGGTGGAGCGGATCGACCCCGCTCATCGGCGCCGTCGTCTCGGGCCAGCCGTCGATCGTGCAGTGGCTGGTCGATCACGGCGCGCGCCCGAACGAGAAGACGAAGCTCGGGTGGACGCCGCTGCTCGTCGCCGAAGGCGTGTTCTTCGCGAACGCGAAAAAGGAATTTCCGCAGGCCGCCGCAATTCTCCGCAGAGCGGCGGCAGCTGATGGCGTCCGTTCAAACTGACGCGCAGCTCCGCACGCTGGTCGCCGCCGCGCGCGACATCATCTATGTCTGCGACGCCTCGGGGTGCTTCACGTTCGCGAATCCGTTCGCCATCGAGCTGATGGGATACGCCGAGGACGAGATCCTCGGGCGCCATTTCTCGTCGCTGATCCGCGACGACTACCGGGAGTCGGCCGGCCGGTTCTACGGCCGGCAGTTCGTGTCGAAGACGCCGGATACGTACTTCGAGTATCCCGCGGTCAGGAAGAACGGGGACGTCGTCTGGCTCGGGCAGCACGTCCAGCTGATCTTCGACGCCGGCCGCAACGTCGTCGCGTTCCAGGCGATCGCGCGCGACATCACGAAGCAGAAGGACGCCGAAGCCGCGCTGCGCGAGTCCGAGGCCGCGTACCATTCGCTCGTCGAGCACGCGTCGCTCGGCATCCTGCGGTCGACCGTGGACGGACGGATCCTCGAGGCGAACCACGCGCTCGCCGCGATGCTCGGGTACGCGTCGCCGGAGGAGGTGGCCGCGCTGCCGGGCACGCTCACCTTGTGGGCGAATCCCGCCGACCGCGCCGGTATCGTCGAGCGGCTGAAGCGGGAAGGCCGGATCAACGGTCTCGATATGGTCTGGAAGCGGCGCGACGGCGCGCCGATACGCGCGCACGTGAACGCGCGCGCCGTGCACGGCGCCGACGGCGTCGTCCGATCGATCGAGGTGATGGTCGAGGACGTCACCGATCGCCTGCGGGCCGAGGAGGAGCGCCGCCGCGTGCAGACGCTCGACGCGGTCGGCCAGCTCGCCGCCGGCGTCGCCCATCACTTCAACAACCTGCTGACCGGGATGCTCGGCTACACCGAGCTGCTCGCGTCGCAGGACGGCGTGTCGGAGGAGATGCGCTCCGACCTGAACGAGATTCTCAAGGCGGGCCGTCGCGCGTCGGTGCTCACGCA
>DATNBT010000194.1:0-2217 GCA_035571855.1 Vicinamibacterales bacterium | reverse complement strand
CCAACCTGCCGATCGGACAGTTCTACGAGATCACGTACGACTATTCGGTTCCGTACAACGTCTGCTCCGGCGCGCAGGACAACGGCGCGTGGTGCGGGCCGAGCCGCCGAAAGCAGGGCGGCACGCCGAACGCGTACTGGTTCACCATCTCCGGCGGCGACGGGTTCTACACGGCGATGGATCCGACCGATCCGAACATCGTGTACGGCGAGTCGCAGGGTGGCAACGCCTCGCGCCTGAATCTCAAGACGGGCGAGCGGATCAACTTCTCGAAGCCGTCGTGGCAGACGCTGTACAAGCAGTGGGAAGACTCGATGGCCATCGTCCGCGGCGATCCGCTCAAGCCCGAGACGAAGGAGATGGCGAAGACCCTGGCCGCGATGCGCGCGCAGCAGAAGCAGGATTCCGTGGACCTTTCGCTGCGCTTCAACTGGAACTCGCCGTTCTTCATCTCGCCGCACAACCCGGCGGTGATCTACTTCGCGGGCAACCGCGTGCTGAAGTCGATGAATCGCGGTGAGAATTTCCAGCTCATTTCGCCGGATCTCTCCAAGAAGGAGTGGGCCAAGATCGACACGTCGCTCGTGTGGACGGGCGGCGTCACCATCGACGCGACGCAGGCCGAGACGTTCGGCACGGTGGTCGCGCTGATGGAGTCGTACGTGAAGCCCGGCCTGCTCTACGCCGGCACGGACGACGGCAACGTGTGGAAGACGGTGAACGACGGGGCGTCGTGGGAGAATCTCACCACGCACTTCCCGGGCCTGCCGCCGAACTCGTGGGTCTCGCGCGTCGAGCCCTCGCACTTCGACACGCTGACGGCCTACGTGACGTTCGAAGACCACCGCGTGAACGACTTCACGCCGTACGTCTACGTGACGAACGACGGAGGGAAGACCTTCCGCTCGATCTCGAACGACCTGCCGAAGGACGGCCCGGCCGACTTCGTGCACGTCATTCGCGAAGATCCGTTCAACCGCGACGTGCTGTACGTGGGCACGTCGATCAGTGTCTACGCGTCCATCGATCGCGGCGCACACTGGACGAAGTTCGCGTCGAACCTGCCGTCGGTCGCCGTCTACGACCTCAAGATCCATCCGCGCGACCACGAGCTGATGGCCGCGACGCACGGGCGCAGCCTGTGGGCGGTGGACGTGGTGCCGATCGAGCAGATGAGTGCGAAGACGCTCGCCGCGAGTGCGACGCTCTTCGAGCCGAAGACGGCAATGCAGTACGGCGAAGGTCCGACGCTGTCGTCGACCGGCAACGGCAACGCGCAGATGTTCTTCGAGGTGCCCAGTCCTCCGTACGGTGCGGAAATCTCCTACCGTCTCGGATCGGCGGCCGGCAGCAACGTCCGCCTGTACGTCAGCGATGCGCGCGGTGATACGATCGCGACGCTCAGCGGGCCGGGCAGCGCCGGGACGCACACGGTGGTCTGGAACTATCAGGGCACGCGCCGCGTGGCACCCGTCGTCGAGATGCTCTCGCCCTCGGAACGGCGCGACAGCATCCTGAAAGCGGTCCGGGCGCCGATGGTGCTCGATTCACTCACCAAGGCCAAGTTCGACGAAGCCGCGATCACGCGGGTCCGTCAGCTGCTGGCGGGCGGCGGTGCGCCGGCGTTCGGTGGCCGCGGCGGCGGTGGTGGCGGCGGCCGCGGTGCGGCGACGTGCGACCATCCGATGACGATGTGGGAGCCGTTCTGCGCCCGTCCGGGTGAGGGCGAGGCGGGTGGCGGCGGCGGCGGTGGTGGTGGCCGCGGCGCAAACGCCGAGACGGCGAACGTGCAGAAGATCTACGCGATCATCGGCATGGCCCCGCCGATTGGCGGCGGACGTGGCGGCGGTGGCGGACGCGGGGGCGCGGCTCCCGGACGTGGCTCGTTCGTCGCGGGAACCGGCGATTACCTGGTGACGCTCCCGGTCGGCGCGCAGAGCTACAAGCAGGTGCTACATGTCGAACACCTGTCGGGAAGCGAAGACAGCGGCTTCCAGTTCGGCACCACCCCCGAGAAGCAGCCGTAGGTTGTTGAAGAAAGCTTCAAGCTCAAAGGTCAAGCGTACAGCTCACCGCTTGGAAGTGTCGTGGCTCGTTTTTCGCGGCTTCAAGCTTTGAAGGAATAGCCGTGACACATCCGGGCAGTGGGCGATAAGCTTGACCAGTGAGCTCATAGCGACAACGAACGGGGAGCGGCCTTGCCGCTCCCCGTTTCGT
>DATNBT010000193.1:0-3065 GCA_035571855.1 Vicinamibacterales bacterium | reverse complement strand
GTGACCTGCGTGATCGTCAGATGGGGCAGCTGCGGATGGGGAATCGACGGATTGAGTGCGCCGAACCGGCTGCCGATGGTTTCGACCGGCAGGTGGATCACGCGCGCAAGGATCGTGGTCAGCACGAGCGCGACGAACGGGCCGGGGATGCGCTGGTTGATCCGCGGCCATATGACGATGATGAACAGCGCGAGCGCGGCGACGCCGGCTGCAGCCGGCGTGAACGCCGTCGCATTGGCGATGAACGCGCCCCACTTGGGCAGGAACTCCGCCGGTGGCGCGCCCATGCGCAAGCCGAACAGATCCTTCACCTGACTCGAGAAGATGATCACGGCGATGCCGCTCGTGAATCCGGTGATCACCGGGTGCGGCACGAACTTGATCACCGAGCCGAGCTTGGCCACGCCCATGATGATGAGCAGCACGCCGGCCATCAGCGTGGCGACTGTGAGACCGTCGATGCCGTACTTCTGCACGATGCCGTAGACGATCACGACGAACGCGCCGGTCGGTCCGCCGATCTGCACGCGCGAGCCGCCGAGCGCGGAGATGATGAAGCCGGCGACGATCGCGGTCCACAGGCCGCGTCCGGGGGTGACGCCGCTCGCGATGGCGAACGCGATGGCGAGCGGAATGGCGACGATGCCGACGATGACGCCGGCCGTCACATCATTGAAGAGCTGCCGGCGATCGTAGCTGGCGAGCGTCGTGAAGAGCTTCGGTACGAGCATGCCGAAATGACGAACGACGGGGCCCCTGGTTCAGTCGGGGAAAGCTCCCGTCGGCGTCAGACTTTCCCTCACGCACCCCGTGGAGAGGGAGCGAATTGCTCGGCCCTCGTCGGCCGTTCCCGCACAAACATTCCGGCGTTCACCGACGGAGATCGGCTCACCGATCTGCGATTTTGCATCGTCACCAAACGATTGAAACCCGAGCAAGCTCTCAGGAGAACGATTCGATGCGCACTCGCAATCTCGTCACCGCACTCGTCGGCGTCGTCGCGTTGGGCAGCGGCGCGCTGATCATCACGGCGGCCCGCCACGCGCCGAGCGTCGAGCGCGTCGACTTCGCCACGCGCATCACGCCGACGCAGCCGGTGTTCGACGCGACGCTCGCCCCCGCCTCCGACGCCGACATCAAGGAGTTCCGCATCCCGATCACCGAGGCGACGATCCAGATCGCCGACGGCGTGTCGTACCATGGATGGACGTTCGGCGGCACCGTGCCGGGTCCGGCGATTCGGGTTCGCGTCGGCGACAAGGTGCGCATCACCGTGGTCAACGAGTCGCCGATGCCGCATTCGATCGACTTCCATGCCGCGCGCATTCCAGCCAATGTCGCCTACCGCATGATCCTGCCAAAGGACTCGGTGCAGTTCGAGTTCACGGCACGCGACGCGGGCGCCTTCATGGTGCACTGCGGCACGCCGCCGGTCACGATGCACCTGATGCAGGGCATGTATCTGCCGATCATCGTCGATCCGAAAGGCGGCTGGGGCACACACGCCGACAAGGAATTCGTGATCGTGCAGAGCGAGTTCTACGCGAAGCGCGGCGCTGATTCCACGATGATGGAGCCCGATTGGCCAGCCGAGCAGGCCAAGAACGCGACATACGTCGCGTTCAATGGACGGGCGGGGCAGTACAAGGCGAACCCGCTGCGTGTGAACGTCGGCGACCGCGTGCGATTCTTCGTCGTCAACGCCGGTCCGAACTTCAACAGCGACTTCCACGTCGTCGGCGCCATCTTCGACCGAGTCTATCCGGACGGCAACCCCGCCCATGCGCTCGAGGACGTGCAGACGTACGGCATTCCGGCGGGCGGCGGCGCGGTGTTCGAGACGGTGTTCGATCAGGACGCGAGCGGCGAAGGCCTCTATCCCTTCGTGACGCACAGCTTCGCCGACGCCGAGAAGGGCGCGGTGGGAATCATCCAGGTCGGGGTGCCGAAGCAGTACGCACACATGGTGCACTAGGAGGCTATATGAAAACGCTCGAGCTGCCATCCGCACTGCCGGAGCGCGGCGTGCGCGCCACTCGCACCGCTCCGATCATCGTCGCCACGGACGGCCGCGATCAATCGGACGTTGCCCTCGTCATTGGCGGTCTACTGGCCGAGGCGCCGGAGGCGCTGCGCGTGGTGACCGTGGTCAAGAGCATGCCGGTCGTGAGCCCCGAGGCGCCGATCGAGTACTCGGCGGATGTCGAAGCGGCGCGCCGCGCCGAGGCCAAGCGCACGGTCACGGAGCAGGTCCATCGCACGTGGAAGGACGGGCAGGATGTCGAGGTGCGCGATGGCGACCCGGCAGCCGTCGTGACCCGAATTGCGCACGAGACCAACGCGACGATGATCGTCTGCGGTCTGGGCCGACATCGGGTGATGGACCGCGTGTTCGGCGAAGAGACGGCGCTGCGGCTGATTCGCATGTCGGACGTGCCGGTGCTCGCCGCGGCGAGCGGATTGACTGTCGCGCCGCGGCGGATCGTCGTCGCGGTGGATTTCAGTGAGACCAGCCAGCGCGCCGCGCGGCTCGTGCTCGAGATCGCCGCGCCCGGCGCGACGATCTATCTGACGCACACCGCGCCGCGCGACAGCTCGACGCCCGATTGGCACGACGGCACGTCGAGTTACAAGCGCGACGCCGGCGCGGCGTTGGAGACGCTGCACGATCAGCTCCGCGTGCCGGCGACGATGCGCGTGCAGCGAGTGATGCTCCAGGGCGAGCCCGCGACCGAGCTGCTCGCGTTCGCGGCGAGCGTCAACGCCGACCTGATCGCGACGGGAAGCCATGGCCATGGGTTCGTGGCGCGACTCCTCGTCGGCAGCGTCACGACGCGCATCGTGCGCTGCTCCACGTGCAGCGTACTCACTGTGCCGCATGGCGCGGTGGTGACACGGTCCCGCACGACGGTAGGACATCCGATCGTGATGGCGTATCCACGTCCAGAGTGGACGGCGGCGCTCGACGACTTCACGCGCCGCAACATCGGCCGGCGCGGAACGCTCGAGGTGGACGATCCGGAGATCGGCGCCCAGGCGCAGGAGATCGACTATCCGCTGCTCGG
>DATNBT010000192.1:0-5124 GCA_035571855.1 Vicinamibacterales bacterium | reverse complement strand
CGCGACGTTCAGCACCTGCACGCCGCGGCAGATCGCGAAGATCGGCAGCCCGCGCTCGCGCGCGAGGGTGATGAGCGAGATCTCGAACCGATCGCGCCCCGATTCGGCGGGATCGAACGTCGCGTGCGCCGTCTCCGAATAGAGCGCGGGATCGACGTCGCCGCCGCCGGTCAGCAGCAGGCCGCCGACGCCGTCGAGCGCCGCCGCCGGATCCTGCGCGTGCTCGAGCACGCGCACGTCGGCGCCGACATGCAGCACCGACTGCCGGTAGTCCTCGAGCTTGCGACAGTTCGTGATTCCGATCAGGGCCATTCGTTACATTCGTGAGGGGACGTCGATCCCCATCAGTTCGAGCGCGCGCGTCAGCTGATCGCGCACGTATGCCACACCGGCTGCACGCCAGGCCTTCCTGCCTGCGTCTTCCTCGCTGAGGATTTGAAAGCGATGGTAGAACGCATTGAACGCCTGCGCCAGTCCAAACGCGTACTTGGCCAGCATCGAGAACTCGAGCGACCGGACGACCTGATCGACGACTTCGTCGAGGCGGGACGCCTCGAACATCAGCGACCACAGGCTGCCGCCTTCGCCCTCGCCGTCGAGGAGCAGCTCATCGGCCGGCGCGGCGCCGAGGGCGCGGATGACCTCGGCAGGGGAGAGCCCTTCGCGTTCTCGCAGCTTGTTGAAGATGTTGTTCGCGCGGACGACGGCGTACTGCAGGTACGGCCCGGTCTCGCCTTCGAAGCTGATCGCTTCCTCGATGTCGAAGACGATCAGCTTGCCGCGCGAGAACTTCAGCATGAAATACCGGATGGCCGCGACGGCGATCTGCGAGGCCGTCTTCGCCTGGTCGGCGGCGGAGAGTTCCGGATTGCGCTTCGCGACTTCTTCAGTCGCCTTCCTGATCAGGAGATCGAGCAGGTCGTCGATCTTCACGCCGAGGCCCTTGCGGCCGGAGACCTCGACGAACGGCTTCTGCGCGGTGTCGTCTCCAGGTCCCGGGACCGAGTAGCCCAGCTCCTTCGCGGTCGCGTGGGACAGCGCGACCATCTCGTACGAGAAGTGAATCGAATGCGCGGCTTCTTCCGCGTGGCCGAGCGTCTGCAGCGCCTGCTTCAGCAGCGCCTGCAGATACATCTGCCGCGAGTCGATGACGTTGTAGATCCACTTCGCGCGCCCGAATGCCGGCGCCTTGCTGTCGGTCTCACCCGACGTCGTCGCCCAGAGCGGCGTCCCGTTCCATTGCGTCGAGAAGAGGCGGTAGCGGAAATCCCGGCCGAGCAGCCCGAACTTCCAGAACTGGTTGGCGATGTCTTTGCCGACGTACGTGACGACGCCGTTGGAGCGGACGATGACCTTCTCTCGCTCGTCTTCGGATTCAGAGCCGTCGTCGATCGTCATGACCCAGCAGCCGGCGAGCTTGCCTTCCTTCTGCAGAAACACGGCGCCCTTCGACTTGAGGATGTCGAACGCCTGCGCCCAGAACTTCAGCCGCAGGATGTCGCCTTCGTACGTCAGCAGGTCGTACGCGACATTTAGCCGCGCCATCGTCGACAGATGCGCGCGGACGATCCGGTCGACGATGAGCGCCGCCATCTCCGCGCTCGCGTTGCCGCCTTCTTCGAGCTCGTGCAGCGTGCGCGCGCGGACGGCGGGGCGGTCCTTGTCGCCGTCGTACCACTCGGCGACGCGCGCATACAGGTCCCAGCAGTAGTAGTCGAACCGCGTGGAGTCGGCGATCGTCCGGACGTCGTCCAGGCTCTTGTGCTCGATCTCGCGGAAGCCGACGATGATGTCGGCGACCTGGACGCCGAGATCGTCGATGTAGTTCTGCGCTTCGACGTCGACGCCGCGGAAGCGCAGCACGCGGACGATGGTGTCGCCGAGCGTCGCGTTCCGCAGGTGTCCGATGTGCGCGGCCTTGTTCGGGTTGATGGCCGTGTGCTCGACGACGGTCTTGCCTTCGTCGGCGGGCACCGGCGCGACGCGTCCGTTCAGGCGGTCGAGCGCGTACGCGCGGCGATCGAGATAGAGGTTCAGGTAGCCGCTGGGCGCGGCGACGACTTTTGCAATCCCCGGCATCGTGCCGAGCACGCCGGCGAGCTCCTGCGCGATGGCCTTCGGCGGCTTGCGCAGCGCGCGGGCGAGCTGAAATGCGACCGTCACCGCCAGGTCGCCGAGCGCGCGGTTCGGCGGCACCTCGACCGCAAACGCCGGCACATCCGTAAGGTGAAAATGCGCACGAATCGCGTCGGCGACCTGCGCCTGGACCTTCTGCTGAACGTTGAGAATCATGAAATGGGGGCGGCGATGATATCCTCATCATCCTATCCCGTATGCGTGATGCCGGCGTCGGCCGTGTGCTCCTCGCGAGCTTGCACCAAGGTATCGCCGACATCCTGCCGACCCGGCTCGGATTCTACGAGAGCTGGCTCCATGCCAAGGGTCTGCGTGACGGCACTATCGATCTCGCGCCGCTGTACGCCGTCCTGAGCTTCATGCGGCAGGAAGGCGACGTCTCCTACAGGAAGATCACGACCAGCGCCGGGGAGTACGCCGCCGAATGGACCATCCAGTCGATGGGCGGGTTCGAGCGGTGGCTGATTCGGGCCGCGCCGAACTGGCTGCGGAATCGCCTCGTGCTGCGCCTGGCGGACCGCCTGGTCCGCGACACGTTCCGCCGCGGCCGGCTCGGGTTCAGGCTCCGGAAGAACGTCGCGACGCTCGATCTCCGCGACTCGGTCTTCTGCGACGTCCGCGACCGCGTCGACCATCCGCTCTGCGGCTTTTACACGTCGGCCGTCGCGCGCCTGCTGGCGCTCTTCGGCGTGCCCGCGAAGGTGGAGGTCAACAGCTGCCGGGCGACGGGCGCCGCCGCCTGCACGATGACGGTCACGATCGAGCAGCAGTAGTCACCAGTCACCAGTCTCCGTCACCAGTTCGGCGGTGGTACTTTCGGGCTAAACCTGCTAAAATCGGCCCGATTTGAGCTCTCAGACACCGGATGACGGTTTCCATGAGATCCAGCTGAATGGGAAGCAGCTGGTGTTTCTGTTCATGGCGGCCACGGTCGTTTCGGTCGTCATCTTTCTCTGCGGCGTGCTCGTCGGGCGCGGGGTAAGGGCAGAGCGCGCGACGCAGTCGGCCGACAACACCACCGCGAACATCGAACCCGCCCCGCAGGCCGTGCCGGCGGAAAAGCCGCCCGCGGGATCCGACCCGACGACAGCCGCCGCGCCCCCGCCGACCGTCGACGACCTGAGCTACTTCAACCGGCTCGAGAAGCAGACGCAGCCACAGGAAGACCTGAAGGCGCCTGCGAAAACGCCCGCTTCCGCCTCCGCGGTTGCGAGCGTGGCTGCTACGGCGGACAAGCCGGCCGACAAACCGGCCCTGGCGCCGGCACCTCCGAAACCAACGCCGGTCAAAGAGACCGCGCCGCCGCCGGCTCCGCCGGGCGACGGCTACGTCATTCAGGTCGCCGCGATGCCGGAGCACGGCGTCGCCGATGCGATGGCGAAGCGGCTGACGGACAAGGGCTACAGCGCGTTCGTGATGACCGCCGACGGCGCGAAGCCGACCATGTACCGCGTGCGCATCGGGCGCTTCAAGACCAAGCGCGAGGCGGAAACCGTCGCCTCGAAGCTTCAGAAAGAAGAACAGTTCAAGCCCTGGATCACACGGTGAAGACGGTACTCCTCGCGCTGGCGCTCGCCGCACAGGCGAGCGTCGCGTCGGCGCAGTCGATCAAGCTCGCGTCGGTCGTCCCTGAAAACTCCATCTGGGACAAGAACATCAAACAGATGGGCGCCGAGTGGTCGCAGGCCACGGGCGGCCGCGTGACCGTCACGGTGTACGCCGGCGGCACGCAAGGCGACGAAGCCACGGTGCTGCGCAAGATGCGCCTCGACGCGCTGCAGGCCGGCGCATTCACCGGCGCCGGTCTCGGCGGCATCGATCCCGCCTTCAACCTGTTCAACGTCCCGTTCTTCTTCGAGTCCTACGACGAACTGAACGCCGTCACCGACGCGCTGACGCCGGTGCTCGCGAAGCGGCTCGACGCCAAGGGATTCGTCTTCATCAACTGGGGCCACGGCGGCTGGACGCAGGTGTTCACGAAAAACCCGGTGAAGACCGTCGCGGACCTGAAGAAAGCGAAGCTGTGGACGTCGGCCGGCAACGACCGGATGGTGCAGTGGTTCAAAGCCAACGGCTTCGAGCCGCGCGCCATGGCGATGACCGACATCATGACCGGCCTCACGACCGGCATGGTCGAAGCGGTGCCGACGACGCCGCTCGCGGCGCTGCTGTTCCAGTGGTACAAGCAGACGCCGAACATGCTCGACATCGGTCTCGCGCCCGTCGTCGGCGCCACAGTGGTGACGAAGAAAGCGTGGAACGCGATTCCCGCCGCCGACAAGCCGAAGCTCCTCGCGTCGGCCGCGGGCGTCCAGAAGCGCCTGCAGGACGAGGTGCCGAAGCAGGAAACGGCGTCCATTGCGGAGATGACGAAGCGCGGCCTCGTCGTCACGAAAGCGTCCGGACCGGAGTGGCGCAAAGAAACCGACAGCCTCGCGGCGACGATGCGCGGGGAGATGGTGCCGAAGGACATCTTCGATCTCGCCCTGAAGGCGCGGGACGCCTACCGCAAGCAGCACGCCTCCAAGTAAGTGATCGCAGCGCTCGCGCTCCTCGAAGACGGCATCGCCTCGCTGGCGCTCGCCGCGATGGTCGTGCTGCCGCTGGCGGAGATAGTCGTCCGCCGATTCTTCGGCGTCGGCATCCCCGGATCCGGTCCGTTCGTTCAACATCTCACGCTCTGGATCGGCTTCCTCGGCGCGGCCATCGCCGCGCGTCAGGGGAAGCTGCTGTCGCTGGCGACGGGTTCGTTCATCCCGCAAGGCCTTGCGCGCGACGTCGCTTCGTCATTCGCGTCGGCGGTCGCGGCGTGCATGGCGCTCGTGCTCGCGTGGGGCGGCGTGCAGCTCGCGATGAGCGAGCGGGAAGTCGGCAGCATCATCGCAGCCGGAGTGCCGACGTGGGTCGGGCAACTTGCGCTGCCGGTGGGATTCGCGCTGATTGCGGTGAGGCTGGCACTACAGGCGGGACGGACGGGATGGGCGGGAA
>DATNBT010000191.1:0-2196 GCA_035571855.1 Vicinamibacterales bacterium | reverse complement strand
CCCGGCGACGTTCGAAGAGCTGCTGGCGGTCACCCGGACCGGCGACCGTCAGCGCGCCTGACCGACCTTACCGCCGCGCGATCGGTTTCCGGAGTCAGCGCTCAAACTCAGCAGAAACGGCTCAGCACGTGGTACTGCGCTTGCTCGAGAACGCGTCGTGGGCGGCGCGACGGCTCTGGCGGCGATCGATCCGGTGACGTCAGCGGAGATCGCCGAGCTGCATCACGTCGACGATCGCACGCTGCCGGGGATCCGTCGCCTCGGATCGCGGGCACATCCGTATTACGTCGACGCGTACGGCCGCCGTGTCACTTCCCATACCACGCTGTCGCGGATCAAAGCCCTCGTGATTCCACCTGCATGGACGGACGTGTGGATCTGTCCCGATCCGAAAGGACACCTGCAGGCCACCGGCCGCGACGCGCGACGGCGCAAACAGTACCGCTATCACCCGCAGTGGACGACCGTCCGCGACGAGGTGAAGTACGGCCGGCTGCTCGCGTTCGCGAAGGCGCTGCCGAAGATCCGCGCGCGAACGAACCGCGACCTGAACCTGCCCGGCCTGCCGCGCGAGAAGGTGCTCGCGGCGGTCGTGCGGCTGCTCGAGAAGACGCTGATCCGCGTCGGCAACGAGGAATACGCGCGCGAGAACCACTCGTTCGGCCTGACGACGCTCAAGTCGAATCACGCGTCGATTCACGGATCGACGATGCACTTCGAGTTCCGCGGGAAGAGCGGCGTCTCGCACGCGATCGATCTGGACGACGCGCGGCTTGCGCGCATCGTCAAAGCCTGCCGTCATCTGCCCGGCCACGAGCTGTTTCAGTACGTCGACGGCGACGGCGCGCGGCAGGCGATCGGGTCGGCGGACGTCAACGCGTACCTCAGGGACATCGCCGGCCAGCCGTTCACGTCGAAGGACTTCCGCACCTGGGGCGGGACGGTTCTGGCGGCCTGCGAGCTCGCCCGATCGGCGGCGCGTGGCGCCGTGACAAAACGGACGCTGACCGAGGCGATCAAGACTGTTTCCAGGCGGCTCGGCAACACGGCCGCCGTCTGCCGCAAGTGCTACATCCACCCGGCGGTGCTCGAAGCCGCCGCCGCCGGCTCGTTCGTCGCCAATCCTCACGAGCAGGCGGTCGTCGCACTGCTGCGAAAACACCTCAGGATGCGGTAAAGCACGTTACAATGGCGCGCATTGGAGGACAGAATGCGCGCAGCAGTTGTCGGTCTTACCCTGGTGTTGGTGTCTTCAGTCGCGATGGCGCAGGCGCCCGCGCCGGCTGCAGGACGCACGATGGTCTCGGCGGCGGACGTCGCGGCGATGATCGCGAAAGCCAAAGTCGATCGGAAGGACACCCAGGCGCTGCTCGCGCAGTCGATGATCCGGCTCGCGCCGTACAACGTCAGCCTCGAGTACCGCGCGGCGGTCGCGAATGCCGCGGTGCATGAAACCGAAGCCGAGTTGTTCTACGTCATCGACGGGTCGGCGACGCTCGTCACGGGCGGCCGGCTGAAAAACGAAACGCGGACGAACGAAACGAACCTGTCCGGCAGCGGCATCGAAGGCGGCCAGTCGCGCCACGTCGCGAAGGGCGACTTCGTCATGGTGCCCGAAGGCCAGCCGCACTGGTTCAGCCAGATCGACGGCACGGTGGTGCTGATGTCGCTCCACCTCCCGCACGCGCCGAAGCCCGTTTCAGCCGCGCCATAGCGTCGTCACACCCAGTTCGCGCACCCGTCACGGGTGCGTTAACGCGGCTCGATATCGTCCAGCGCTGGAGGTTGGACGATGTCGAGACCACGCATTCTGAAGTTCGGATCTTTCACGCTTGCCCTGACAGCCGCGATCGCACTCACCTTCACGGGCCTGCGCGCTTCCGATGTGAAGCGCGTGTTCGTGATTGCGATGGAAAACCACAACTGGGAACAGCCCGACAATAAATTCACGGGCGGGATTCAGCAGATCTATCAGAACCCGGCCGCGCCGTTCCTCAACGACCTGGTCGCCGGCCACGTCCCCGGCATCAGCGAAGACACCGCGTTCGCGATGGCGTATCACAACGTGCTCGCGACGCCGTCGGGCAACAACCCGATCATCCATCCGTCCGAGCCGAACTACCTGTGGGCGGAAGCCGGCACGAACTTCGGCGTCCTGAACGGCAACCAGCCGTACGGCAATGGCGGAACCAACCA
>DATNBT010000190.1:0-2038 GCA_035571855.1 Vicinamibacterales bacterium | reverse complement strand
GAGACGAAAGAAGCTGGCCATCACCGTCGCCGCCCTCTTCTATATCGCGCTGCTGGCGCTCGTGATTCGCGTCAAGATGCATCCGACTCGCGTGAGCTCCGCGGGATCGCCGTACGGCAGCATGACGGCCTACGTGCCCGGCGCGATCGGTGGCGGCGCGCCGGCGGCGCCCAAACCGGCTGCTCCGAAGACGAACGCAGTGACCGCGAACGCGAGGACGGCGCCGTCAGAGCAGACGGCGGTCGGAACGGCCGGCGTCGCGGGCAGCGGACAGGGCGGGTCCGGTCCGGTGCGGCTCGGCGCCGGCGGCAACCTCACGCTCATCAAGAGAGTCCAGCCGGTCTATCCGCCGCTGCTGCAGCAGGCGCGCGTGACCGGACAGGTGGTGCTGGACGCGATCATCCATCCCGACGGAACGATCGGCGACATCAAGGTGCTGAGCTCGTCGAACGATCAGTTCGCGCAGTCGGCAATCGCCGCCGTCAGGCAGTGGCAGTACACCGCGCCGGGATTCGAAGGAATCCTGACGGTCACCGTCAACTTCAACTTCGGGGCTTAACTCTCCACCACGGAGGAAAAGAGGAAAGGAGGCCTCATTTCCTCCTTTCCACCGCGGTGGGGAGTTAACCACTATCGTGGTGCGAAGTGGTTGTTCTCCTGGCAGATGAACTCGATGATGTCCGCGTCGGGCATGATCTGCTGCACGTGCCGGACGGTCCACGGCTTCGTGAACGCCTTCGGATCGTCGACGGTGATGTCGATGTTCATCGTCCCGTAGTTCACGCGCGTGAATCGCTCGGTCGTCTTCATCTGATCGGTCGACGGCGTCCCGACGATGTCGAGCCAGCCGTCGTCGCGGAAGTTGTTGCTCTCGACGACGAGCGTGTCGCCTTCCCAGCGTCCCGTTGAATACCCGTAGAAGTACGGCTGCGGGTCGCCCTGCTTCGGCAGCGGACGGCCGTCGATGTAAATCTGCCGCAGGCCCGCGCTCGCCTCGTAGAGCACGACGAGCAGCTTCGGCGTCTGGACGAATTTTCTCGGGAAGCCCTGCGTCCAGAACTGCATGTTGCCCATCGGCAGGCACGACGCTTCGGGGTTGTCTTTGCTGTTGCGCGCCGTGTGCTTCGCGAGGAGATCTTTCGCGTACGGCGTCAGCGGCAGGCCGCCTTCGAAGCCGGCCTGGATGTCGCGGAACTGCGCGATCGGCGGCGTGCCGGCGGGCAGCGGCGGCGCCGGCGGCCCGCCGCGGCGGCCGGCCTGCGGATTGAAGCCGCGCCACGTGCCGCTGAAATCCGGTTTCCCGTCGGCCGTCCTCGGCGCCGGCGCGTTCATGTCGGGCTTGCCGTCGGGGGTCGTCGGCACCGGCAGCCAGCGAAAGTCGGTCCACTGGGCCGACACCGGAATCGAAAGCGCCGTGCACAGGGCGGCGGCCGCGACAATTTTTGAGGCAGATTTCATGCGGTGATTATATGATGCGCCTATGAGATCGAGCCTTCCTGCCGCGACAATCGCGGCATTGTTCCTGGCCGCTGCTGCGCCGGCGATCGCCCATCATTCGTTCGCCGCCGAGTACGACTCGAGCAAGACAATCACCGTCACCGGTGAAGTCGTGAGGCTCGAGTGGACGAACCCGCACGCGCGGGTCGTCGTGAACGGTCCCGACGAAAAGGGCGTGAAGAAGGACTGGGACTTCGAGCTCGGCCCGCCGACCACCCTCATGCGCCGCGGATGGAACAGAAACTCGCTGAAGCCCGGCAACACGATCACGGTCGAAGGCTTCCGTTCGAAGGACGAACCGTCGACGGCCAACGCGCGGACGGTGAAGCTCTCCGACGGACGGCAGGTGTTCGCCGGCTCGTCGTTCGACACGCAGGCCGGCGCCGTCACCCCGTAAGTTGCTTCGATTCCGCATCGCCGTGGCGGCCGCACTCGTGCTTGGCACGGGTGCGCTGAGCCACGCGCAGACGAAGACATCCGGCGAGGAGCTCTCGGCATTTCCCTCCTCCGTCGCGATGGGCGCGCGGGGACAGCGATCGCT
>DATNBT010000189.1:0-8216 GCA_035571855.1 Vicinamibacterales bacterium | reverse complement strand
GTCGAGCATACGAAGCTCGCGATGCGGTGCTTCGAGTACCATGGCCCTCATGGGAACCGGACGATTATAAGGTCCTCGATGGAATCAAATACCGTGCTCGGTGGGATCAGATAGGGTGCTCGATGGGATCAAGTACGGTTGGTTCTAGTGGGCCTGTTTCGAGCGGATGTAGTTGGTGGTTGCTTTCAATGCGGCTCTCGAGAGATTCATCAGACGGAAATACAGGTTGTCAGACAGATAACCACTATCGCGACCATCGATTAGATGATTCTGTGTTTCCATCAGAGACGCGCGTGCGTATTCGAAGTAGCGAACGCTGTCTCGCGGTCTGAAGCGACCGAACCCTTCAGCGATGTTCCTGGGCGCAGAGCGCGATGAATCGCGAATCTGATCGCGATATTTGAAATCGTTCGAGGCGGGACCAGTCGCAGTAAACTTCACCACTTCACATTTCAGCTGATACGACAGCTGCCAACAAACGAGCTCACGAAAGTCCCGCGCCACGCCGGCGCGACCTGCACGACCCGTTCCCTATTTGATCCCGTCGAGCACCCTATCTAATCCCATGGAGCGCATTGGTTTATTCATAGAGCACTCGATGCAATCGCGTAAGGTGCTTTACCGGCGCAGAAAAAAGTAAACCGTCATCCCCCATCCAACAACGATGACGAACGTCCGCACGTGTCTGGTCTCGATCTTTCTCGCGAACGCAGCGGTGACATAGGCGCCGAGCGTCGCGGCCACGGCCATGACCACGCCGTACTTCCACGTGATCGCGCCTTTATAGATGAACAGCGCGAGCGCGACGCCGTTGATCGACACGCCGAGGAACGACTTCAGCCCGTTCATCTGATGGATGTTCGTCATCCCCGCCAGCGCCATCGTCGCCAGCATCATGATGCCCATGCCGCCGCCGAAGTAGCCGCCGTAGGTGGCGATGAAGAACTGCGCGATCGCGACGACGACCAGGCCGGCATGGCCGGTATGCGCAGTGGCCTGACGGATCCGGTTGCTGAAGGTGAACGTCACCGCGGCGACGAGCATCAGCCACGGCAGCAGGCGCAGGAAGCTCGAGTCCGACGTCTTGATCAGCAGAAACGCCCCGGCGAGTCCGCCGGCGACGCTCGTGAGGCCGAGGACGAGCAGCCATTGGCGCGTCGTCTTGATGTCGCTGCGGTACGCGAACGTGCTGGACACGGACGCGGGCCAGAGCGCGAGCGTCGACGTCGCGTTCGCCGTCACCGGCGAGATGCCCGAGACGATGAGCGCAGGGAGCGTGAGAAAGGATCCGCCGCCGGCGACGGCGTTGAGCGCGCCGCCGATCGCGGCGGCAAAGAACAGGAGAATCGGCACGCGCGAATTGTACAATCGACGCGTGCCTCGGAACGCGGAAGTCATCCGCCAGTGGACGATCCTTCGCGAGATCGAGCAGGCGCGCACGGCGGGCGTCACGATCGACGACCTCGCGTCGCAGTGCGCGGTGACGACGAGGACGATCCGGCGCGATCTGCAGGCGCTCGAGGAAGCCGGCTTCCCCGTCTACGACGACAAGTCGCGTGACGACGGGAAGACGCGGTGGATTCTGAACGGCCAGGCGTTCAAAGGCCTGAGCGCCGGGCTGACGCTGGCGGAGCTGTGCGCGCTCTACTTCAGCCGTTCGCTCGCGGAGTCGCTCGCCGGCACGCCGTTCAAGAGCGACGTCGAGTCGGCGTTCGAAAAGCTGACGGCCGCGCTCACGCCGCACATGCAGCAGTTCCTCGACCAGCTGCCGCGCGTGCTGTCGACCAAGGCGCAGCCGCACGCGGCCGGCGGCGGCGAGCGGACGAAGATCGAAGCCCGCGCGCTCGAAGCGACGCTGCATCAGCGGCAGGCGCGCATCACCTACCACTCGCGCTCGAGCGATCGCACCAAGGACTACCTCGTGCATCCGTACCGCCTGGCGTACGCGCAGGGCGCGCTGTATCTGCTCGCGTACGTGCCGGAGTACCAGGAGGTCCGCACGTTCGCGATGGAGCGGATTCAGGACCTGTCGCTGCTGGAAGAGACGTTCACGCCGATCGAGGAGCTGCCGGAGGACGCGTTTCCCCACTCGCTGGGCGTGCACTCAGGCCCGCCCGAGCGCGTGGAGATCGAATTCCAGCCGGCGGTCGCCGGCTACGTGCGCGCGCGGACGTGGCACCCGTCGCAGCAGGTGCGCGAGACCGACAACGGCGGCGCCGCCATGACGCTGGACGTCTGCCTCGATCACGCGCTGCAGAGCTGGATTCTCAGCTTCGGGCCGTTCGCGAAAGTGACGGCCCCGGAGAACCTCGCCAGGGAAATCGCCGCACAGTTCGAGCAAGCGCGGCAGCAATATTCACCGGGTTGATCCCGTATCGAAGGTCGCTCTCCAGACTCCGTCCTTCTCTTTTCTCCACACGGTGAGGTACTCCCCGCGACGAACGAACACCTGGCCGGCTTCGTTCCGCCCGCGCCGTTCCCACGTGCCGATCGTGTAGCCGACATCGCCGCCGACGAGCGCTTCCGCTTTCGTCGGCGTCCAGCGCAGCGTCGGTCCGTCTTTCTGAAAGAACGTCGCCCACGCTTTTCTGATCGCCTCGCGGCCGGGCTTCTCGGCCGAGTCGAACGCCGCGGTCTCGGACACGAGCGCGAGGAAACGATCGACGTCGCGATCCGCGGCGGCGCGATCGAAGTCGCGGTCGGCTTTCAGCATGGCCGCCACCGCGTCCTGACGTGGATTCCGTGTCTGCGCGACGGCGGGAGTGACTGCCAGCGCCAGCAACACTGCCGCCATGGTCGTCTTCAAATCCTGCAATTCCGCCCTCCTGCCATTCTGCAATTCAGTATCATGCCTCTGTGGCCCATCCAGAGAGACTCCCGAGATCGACGGTTCGCGGCAGCGCCCCCTCCACTCAGCCCCAGAAAAAGGGAATGAGCCCCGGCGCATGGGAAGAAGCGAAAGCCCTCGTCTGGAAACACCGCGGACGCCTGTTCGTGGGGCTCGTGCTGATGGTCATCAGCCGGCTCTGCGGCCTCGTGCTGCCGTACACGATGAAGCGCCTGATGGACGACGTCGTGATCAAGCAGAACTGGGGCCTGCTCGGGACGCTCGCGCTCTGGGTCGGGATCGCGACGCTCGTCGACGCCGCCGCGTCGTTCGCGAACTCGCAGATCCTCGGCGTCGCGGCGCAGCGCGCGATCACCGACATGCGCAAGGACGTCGAAGCGCACGTGATGCGCCTGCCCATCCGCTACTTCGACTCGACGAAGAGCGGCATCCTGATCTCGCGCATCATGACGGACGCCGAAGGCATCCGCAATCTGGTCGGCACCGGCCTCGTGCAGTTGAGCGGCTCGATTCTGACGGCCGTCATGGCGCTCGGCATCCTCTTCTACATCAGCTGGCGGCTGACCTCGGTCACCATCGTCGTCCTCGCCGCGTTCGGCTTCGGCATGGCGACGGCGTTCAAGCGGCTGCGCCCGCTCTTCCGCGAGCGCGGCCAGATCAACGCGGAGGTCACCGGCCGTCTCGGTGAATCGCTCGGCGGCGTCCGCATCGTCAAGTCGTACACCGCCGAGAAGCGCGAGGAGATCGTCTTCGCGAAGGGCGCGCACCGGCTGTTCCGCAACGTCGCGCAGTCGCTCACCGGCGTGTCCGCGATCGGCGCGTTCTCGGGCGTCGTCATCGGCGCCATCGGCATCGCCGTGATGCTCGTCGGCGGATCCGCCATTCGCAACGGCTCGATGACGATCGGCGATCTGCTGTGGTACGTGTCGATGGTCGCGCTCATCACGATGCCCGTGATTCAGCTCGCCAACATCGGCACGCAGATCACCGAGGCGTTCGCCGGCCTCGATCGGATCCGCGAGATCAAGCGGATGGCGACCGAGGATCAGGAAGACGCCCACCGTCGCGCAATGCCCGACGTCCGCGGCGAGGTCGCGTTCGACGACGTCACGTTCGAATACAACCCGGGCGTGCCCGTGCTCAAGCACGTGTCGTTCACGTCGCCGGCCGGATCGACGACGGCGCTCGTCGGGTCGAGCGGCTCGGGCAAGAGCACGCTGATCAGCCTGGTGATGACGTTCAACCGGCCGCAGTCGGGCCGGGTGATCGTCGACGGCATCGACCTCAACGACGTGAAGCTGCGCGACTTCCGCACCAATCTCGGCGTCGTGCTGCAGGACAACTTCCTCTTCGACGGGACGATTGCGGAAAACATCGCGTTCGCGAAGCCGCATGCCACGCGCGAGGAGATCAGGGCGGTCAGCCGCATCGCGCACTGCGACGAGTTCGTCGAGGCGTTCGAGCAGGGCTACGACACGATCGTCGGAGAGCGCGGCGTGCGCCTCTCGGGCGGCCAGCGCCAGCGCGTCGCGATCGCGCGCGCGATTCTCGCGAACCCGAAGATCCTCATCCTCGACGAAGCGACGTCGAGCCTGGACAGCGAGAGCGAGGCGCTGATCCAGGACGGCCTCAAGGCGCTGCGCCGGGGCCGGACGACGTTCGTCATCGCGCACCGGCTGTCGACGATCCAGAGCGCGGACCAGATTCTCGTGCTCGAGGCCGGCGAGATCGTCGAACGCGGCACCCACGAGGAGCTCCTGGCGAAGAACGGTCGCTATCGCCAGCTCTACGACAAGCAGTACCGGTTCGAGAAGGATCGCTTCATCAACCCCGGCGAAGACTTCACGCCGGAGCCGGCCGCCGCCGCGCCGGTCGCGCGCTCCTCCAATAACCTGTGAGGTGTCGAGACCGCGACCCTGAAAGGGTCGCTCTACTCGGTCTCCTGGTCCTGCTGACCTGTTCGCTTCGCGCGGACAACTGGATCGACGAGTACCGCGCGCCCGCCGCGCGTCTCATCAGCGAGGCCACGCGCGATCACTTCGCCTGGAACCGTCTCGCGCTGCTGACCGACACCATCGGGCCGCGCCTCAGCGGCACTGCCGCGCTCGATCGCGCGATTGCGTGGTCGGCGGCCGAGATGAAGCAGGACGGGCTCGAGAACGTCCACACCGAAAAAGTGACGGTGCCGAAGTGGGTCCGCGGCAGCGAGCGCGCCGAGATCGTGCGGCCGGTGCGGCGTCCGCTGGCGATGCTCGGCCTGGGCGACAGCGTCGGCACGCCGCGCGACGGCGTCGAAGCGGACGTCGTCATCGTGCACGGCTTCGAGGAGCTCGAAGCGCATGCCGCGGAGCTTCGCGGCAGGATCGTGCTGCTCAACGGGGCGTTCACGACGTACGGCGAGAGCTCCCGGTACCGTCGCGCCGGCGCGTCTCGCGCGGCGCGCCACGGCGCCGTCGCGCTGCTCGTGCGGTCGATCGGCCCCGACGGCCAGCGGCTGCCGCACACCGGCTCGCTCGACTACGCGGCCGGCGTTCCGAAGATTCCGGCGGCCGCGCTCGCCAGCGAAGACGCCGACATGATCGAGCGGATCGTCATGCGCGGCGAGAAGGTCGCCGTCCGCCTGAAGATGGACGCCCACAACGAACCCGACGTCGAATCGGCGAACGTGGTCGGCGAACTGCGCGGACGCGAGCGGCCCGACGAAGTCGTCGTCGTCAGCGGCCACCTGGACTCGTGGGACGTCGGCGCCGGCGCCACCGACGACGGCGGCGGATGCATCGTCGCGTGGGAAGCGCTGCGGATCATGAAGAAGCTCGGGCTGCGTCCGCGCCGGACCGTGCGCGTCGTCCTGTGGACCAACGAGGAGAACGGCACCCGCGGCGGCCTCGCCTACCGCGACCGGCATCGCGCCGAGCTCGGCAGGCACGTCGCGATGATCGAGAGCGACAACGGCGTCTTCCGACCGCTCGGCTTCGGCTTCAACGGGACGGACCAGGCGCGCCAGACGGTGGCGACGATCGCGACGCTCCTCGCGCCCATCGGCGCGTCGGAGATCACGCGCGGCGGCGACGGCGCCGACATCTCACCGAGCACGCGCGACGCGCATATTCCCGGCCTGTCGCTCGAAGTCGACGGGACGAAATACTTCACCATCCATCACACGAACGCCGACACCGTCGACAAGATCAACCCGGACGAGATGGCGAAATGCGCGGCCGCCATGGCCGTCATGTCTTACGTGATCGCCGACATGCCCGACCGGCTGAAGTAGGCACTCCCTGTATACTTCCTCTATGAAGAAATGGCTCTGGGCCGTCCCCGTGTTCCTCATCTCGTGCTCGACGAGCGCGCAGCAGCCGAACCGGCTGCAGGGCCCGAACGACGTCGTGGCGATGGTCGGCAGCGTCTCCGTCACGCTGGCCGAAGTCGATCAGAAGGCGATGCAGCAGCCGGCGAACCAGTTCGGCACGACGAAGCTGGTCCTGGCGATCTACGAGTCGCGGCGGAACGCGATCGACGAGATCGCCGGCGAGAAGCTGATCGAGATGGAAGCAAAGACGCGCGGCACGACGACGCCGGAGCTGATCGACAAGGAGATCACGTCGAAGATCCAGCCGGTCTCCGAAGGCGACGTCGCCGCCTGGTACAACGCGAACCCGTCGCGCGTGCAGGGCGCCGCGCTCGAGCAGGTGAAGGCGCCGATCAGGAACCTGCTGACGCAGCAGCGCAGCGCGCTGGCCTACGAAGAGTTCGTGGACACGCTGAAGGCGAAGACGCCGGTGAAGATGATGCTCGAGCCGCCGCGGCAGAAGATCGAGACCGCCGGCAGCCCCGCGCAGGGACCGTCGAACGCGCCGGTGGAGATGGTCGAGTTCTCCGACTTCCAGTGCCCGTACTGCTATCGCTCGTTTCCGACGGTGAAGCAGGTGCTGACCACCTACGGCACCAAGGTGCGGTTCGTCTACCGCAACTACCCGCTGCCCTCCCACCCGAACGCGCGGCCGGCGGCCGAAGCCGCGCAGTGCGCGAACGAACAGGGACAATTCTGGGCGTACCACGATCGGCTGTTCGGCGACCAGACCAAGCTGAAGGACGACGACCTGAAGGCGTCCGCGGCGGCGCTCGGCATGGACGCCGCGAAGTTCAACGCGTGCTTCGACTCGCACAAGTACAAGGCGCGCGTCGACGCCGACCTGCAGGCCGGCAACGAAGCCGGCGTGAACGGCACGCCCGCGTTCTTCATCAACGGCCGCCTCTTGAGCGGGGCGCAGCCGTTCGATGAATTCAAGAAGATGATCGACGAGGAACTGGCCCGCCGCTAGTCTCGCCTTCCGCGATCCCGGCTAGTCTCGTCTTCCGCGGTCCCAGCTGTGACGCGGGACCTTCAGGTCCCGCTATCTGAGGAACACGGGCAGCTTCGTCACCACCGACCACGCGACCGCGGCGATCGTCGCGGCCAGGCACAGGAGCGCGACGATCATGTGGTCGCCGCGCTCGCGCGTCAGCGGATTGAAGAACGCCGACATCGCATACCCGCCGATGAACCCGCCGAGATGGGCGCTGTTGTCGACGCCCGGCATGATCAGGCCGAAGATGAACAGAATCACCGCGTAGCGCAGCGCCTGCGTGTAGGTGTAGTTGCTGCCGCTCTTCCTGCCGTAGTGCACCAGCGCCCCCAGCAGGCCGAAGATCGACGCGGACGCGCCGAGGGTGAGCGCCGCGCCGTGCAGCAGCGGAATCTGGATGGGCGACAGTGGCAGCACCGAGCTCAGCGCGAATCCGCACACGCCCGCGACGACGTAGATGATGATCGTCCGGGAGGTTCCGATCATCTCGACGACCACGGGACCGAGATCGCGGATCCACATCATGTTGAAGAGGATGTGGAGGAAGCTGCCGTGCAGCCAGCTTGCGCTGAGGATCGTCCACCACGCCGACTCGACGAAGACCGGGTATGCTCCGCTCGCGCCGAGCAGCCGGATGGCTTTTTGAGACGGCACCAGAAACGACATGCCGCCCGGCGCGACCTGCATTTCCGTCCCCGACAGCAGCAGCGAGATTACGTACAGGACGGCCGACGCGCCGATGACGAACTCGGCGAATCCGAAGCGCAGGCTGAGCTGGCGGAGCATCGGCGCGAAGCCGAACAGTCCGGGATTGACGCGCCCGCAGTGGTAGCAGGACGAGTCGTTCACGCCGACGAGCGAACCGCACCCGGGACAGATGACGGACCCCGTCGTGCGGCGGTTGAACAGCGGCACTAGTCCTTTACCTTCGGACGCATGTTCGCCGCCAGGATGCGCTTCCGCAACCGGATGTTCGACGGCGTCACTTCGACCAGCTCGTCGTCGTTGATGAACTCAATCGC
>DATNBT010000188.1:0-2142 GCA_035571855.1 Vicinamibacterales bacterium | reverse complement strand
CGCTTCTCCTCCTTGCCGGACAGGCGGCGACGTTCGAGGTCGCGTCGGTGAAGCGCAACCTGTCGATCGGCACCGATGGCGGCATGCACGTCGAGCCCGGCGGCCGGTACTTCGCAACGAATCTCGGCGTCTTCCCTCTGGTCGCGGTCGCGTATGGGGAATCCATGAACGCGCTGCGTCCGTCGCAGATCATCGGCGCGCCGGGGTGGCTGGAGTCCGAACACTACGACATCGTCGCGAAAGCGGCGAACCCCGCCGACATGGACGACTTCGACAAGACGCGGCTGCTGCTGCGCGCGCTGCTGGCGGATCGCTTCAAGCTGCGCGTGCACCGCGAGCAGCGGCGGATGCCGATCTACGCGCTCGTGCCGGCGAGGGCAGGCGTGCTCGGACCGAATCTGAAGCAGTCGATCCCCGACTGCCTCGCGCCGTCTTCAGGTTGTGGTTTCCGCGGCGGACCGGTGAATCACATCAAGGGCGACGCGATTCCGATGGCGATTCTCGTGCAGCTGCTCACGAACGTGACCGGCCGCATCGTGGTGGATCGCACCGGCCTCAAGGGCGGCTATCAGATCGACCTGGAGTATTCGCCGGACCAGGCCGCCTCAGACAAGCCGTCGATCTTCACCGCCGTGCAGGAGCAACTCGGGTTGAAACTGGAAGCGGCCCGCGGGTCAGTCGATGTCGTCGTGATTGACCACGTCGAGCGGCCGGCTGAAGACTGAACTGACGACTTCCGAGATCTGCTCGATGACCCACGCGACTTCGGCGTCCGTGATGACGTAAGGCGGCATGAAGTAGAGGACGTTGCCTAGCGGGCGCAGAAGGATCCCGCGATCGAGAAACGTCCGGTAGAGCCACGGCCCGACGTTGGCGAGATATCCGCCGTCGGATTTCAGTTCGACGACGCCGACGTCGCCGAGGACGCGGACGTCGGCGACATGCGGCGACGACGCAAGCGGCGCGAGGCCGCTGCGCATCTGCCGCTCGAGCCGCTGCACCCTCTCGAGCGCGCGTGTCTCCTCGATCAGATCCAGGCTGGCGAGCGCGACCGCGCACGCGAGCGGGTTCGCCGTGAACGAGTGGCCGTGGAAGAACGTCTTCGTCCGGTCGTCGCTGAGGAACGCTTCGTAGATCGCGTTGGTCGCCGCCGTCACCGCCATCGGCATGTAGCCGGCCGTCAGCGCTTTCGACAGGCAGATGATGTCGGGCGTGACCGCGGCGTGCTCGCACGCGAACATCCGGCCGGTGCGCCCGAATCCCGTCAGCACTTCGTCCGCGATCATCAGGACGCCGGCCCGATAGCAGGCCGCGCGCACGCGCGCGAGATCGGCCGCCGGCCACATGATCATCCCGCCCGCGCCCTGCAGCATCGGCTCGACGATGACCGCGGCGACGCGGTCGCCGTGTTCGATGAGATGCGCGTCGATCGCCGACGGCTCGATGCGGTCGACGGGGAACAGCATCGACGCGAACGGCGCGGTGAACACCGACTCGTCGCTCACCGACATCGTCCCGACGGTATCGCCGTGGTACGCGTGCTTCAGCGCGACGATGCGCTGCCGCTCGGGACGGCCGCAGTTCTGCCAGTACTGGAGCGCGAGCTTGAGCGCGACTTCCACGGCCGTCGACCCGTTGTCGGAGTAGAAGACGCGCGTCAGGCCCGCGGGCAGGACGCCGACGAGCCGCTCGGCGAGCTCGACCGCGGGCTCGTGTGTGGCGCCCGCGAAGATCACGTGCTCGATCCGTTTCGCCTGATCGGCGAGCGCCTGATTCAGCCGCGGATGCGCGTGTCCGTGGATGTTGACCCACCAGGACGAAATGCCGTCCAGCAGTTTCCGGCCGTCCTCGGTGTAGAGATACACGCCCTGGCCGCGCACGATGGGCAGCGGCGCCGGCGCGGTCTTCATCTGCGTGTACGGATGCCAGACCGCGGCGCGGTCGCGATCGATGAGCGTCATTGGAGCCGCAATCCGCTCTGCGCCCAGTCCGCGAGGCCGTCCGCCGTCAGCGGATCGAACAGCGGCATCTCGCCCGCGACGTGGACGCCGCCGTACTGCTCGATCGCCTTCCTGTTCTCCGCATTCGGCGGGCCGACCATCACCACGCCGGCGACGGTCAACGACCGGCGGCGAAGCGCTT
>DATNBT010000187.1:0-13915 GCA_035571855.1 Vicinamibacterales bacterium | reverse complement strand
GATCGCGGGGCAGGGCGAGGGAATCCAGCCTGATTCCAGGCAGCTCGTCGGATACGTGCGCGCGCCCACCTGGCGGATGCCGAACTCCCGGCCGGCTTCGACGATCGCGTCGCGCACCTTGTCGCCGTCGTCCCACGGTCCGAACAGTTCCCAGCCGGGCTGGCCCACCATGCCGTGGCGCAGCGCGTGGACGTCGCAGCCGCCGATCCTGAACAGGTCCATCGCGAAGAACCGCACGTCGGGCGGCGTCTTCCCGAGGATCTTCGTCATCGTCTTCAGCGCGTTGGGGCCCTGGAGCTGGAAGCGGAACGTCTTGCGGCGGCCGTTGTTCTGCGCCGAACGTTCGTCGCGCTCCGTCTTCGCGTTGTACTTGCCGAGCGACACGTTGTACTCGACCCAGTTCGCGGCGGGCGGACGGCCGACGAGGTTGAACTTGTTCTCGGCGAGATAGAAGAGGATCGCGTCGCCGATGACGTGGCCGTTGTGCGCGGTCGCGACGAACTGCTTCGCCGTGTTGACCTTGAAGTTCTTGAAGCTGTTGACGCCGAGGTCAGAGAAGACTTTCAGCGCGTCCGGGCCTTCGACGTACAGGTCCGTCATGTGATGCGACTGATCGAACAGCGCGCACGTCTCGCGCCACGACCGCTGCTCGTCACGCCAGTTGGTGAACTCGTGCCTGACGACCGGAAATGCGTAGGGGCCGATCTGGGAATTGCGCAACATCTCGACGGCATTGCCCGATTTCTTCAATGCCTCTTCCAGGTTCCGATGGGACATGTCTCTCCTATACGGCTCCGACGTTGACTTTCATCGAGCCGATCCGACTGATCGTACTCTCAATTCGGTCTCCTGGGTAGATGGGCGCGACGCCTTCGGGCGTGCCCGTCATCAGAATATCCCCGGGAAACAGGGTGTAGAACGCGGTGGCGTATTCAATGAGCTCGGCGACCTTCTTGATCAGGTGGCGGGTGTTCGATTGCTGCCGGACCTCGCCGCCGACCGACAGCATCAGATCGAGGTCGTCGGGCGAGCCGACCTCGTCGGCCGTGACGAGATACGGCCCCAGCACGGTGTAGGTGTCGACGGATTTTCGGAGGCTTCGTTCTTCGGAACCGCGGATGGTGATGTCGAGGCCGATGCAGTAACCCGCCACGCAGTCGAGCGCGTCTTTCCGCTTCACGCGCCGCGCGCGGCGGCCGATGACGACGGCGAGCTCGACCTCGTGGTCGGACCGCCGATCGAGCATCTCGAGCGCGATGCCGTCGCCGGCGCCGACGACGGAGCTCGTGGCCTTGAGAAACAGGCCCGCCTTGTGAATCGTCGTGATGGTGTTGTTGTGATGCAGGTCGGCGTCGCCGCGCACTTCGTCGAGGTGATTCTGATAGTTGACGGGTGCCGCGACGATCTTCCCGGGATTCGCCACAGGACTGCGGAGCACGACCGCATCGAGCGGGACGGCTGGTGAAGACGACGCGAGTGTGCGGGCGCGGTCGAGGACGGCGTCGAGGTTGGCGATCAGCAGGTCGCCCGCCGGCACGGGGTAGCGGACCGCCGGCAGCACGTCGAGCGCCGCGGTCACGTCGCGAAGCGTGTCGCCGTCGACGAGGCCCAGCCGGTTGTCTCCGAAGCGAGCTAACCGCATATAATTAGCGACGTTTTTATACCAGATTCGGGACGGGCCTGACGGCCCGTACTGCAAAGAGGAGCGTGGGTTGGCCTACATCTTTCATCAGGACAAGCTGCCGCGGCTCGAGGGCGCGACAGGCGGGCGCGTGCGGACGTTTTTCGTGAACAAGGAGCTCGCGAACATCGACGACATGCTCGCCGGCGTGATGAGCTACACGAAGGGCACGGCGTCGCCGCTGCACTATCACGAGGTCTGCGAGCATTTCTATTTCATCATCGACGGCCAGGCGCAGGTCGAAACGCCCGAGGGCATCACGCCGGTCGGGCCCGGCATGATGATCTTCATCCCGGCGGAGCAGAAGCACCGGCTGCGTTCGCTCACGCCGCTGTTCTACTTCGAGTTCCAGGCGCCGAACCGCTTCAAGACGCACATTCTCGAAGGCACCGACGACGACCTCCGCTGGATCCGCAAAGAGGGCGGCCAGGACTGGATGCAGACGTAAATGGCGAACACATACATCGATACGAACAAGCTTCCGCATACGAAAGTCACAGGCTCGGGCGAGTACGTCGAGGTCCTGAACAACGCGCTCTGCGGCGCGAAGAACGTCGTCGGCTCGCTGCGCTGGCTCAACGCGGGCGACAAGTACGACGCGAAGAACGACTCGAAACAGAATCAGCTCGTGTACCTGATGGAAGGCGAAGGGACGATCACGCTCAACGGCAAGGACCATCAGGTGGCGAAAGGCAACGGCATCTATCTCGGTCCCGGCGAGTCGGCGACGATTGCGCAGCGCGGATCGGCCGCGCTCAAGTTGTTTCAGTTAGTCGTGCCCAAATTCTAGAAGCGCGAAGGCTTCAGCCGAGCGAGGACATATGACGACACGTCGAGATGTTCTGAAGGGCAGTCTGGCGGCAGCAGGTCTCGCGGCGTTCGGGATTCCCGAGTGGGCGGTGCCCGCGCTCGCCGAAGGCGAGACGGTCGTGCCGTTCACCGACATCCCCCAGAACTTCTCGACGAATCCCTCCGATGTCGTCCGCGTCCTCGACATCCGCAAGATCGACAACGGGCCGACGCCGAAGGATCAGTTCTTCACCACGCAGCACTACGGCCACCCGAACATCGACATGGCGGCGTTCCGCCTGAAGATCACCGGCCTCGTCGATCGTCCGCAGACGCTGTCGCTCGATCAGATCAAGGCGCTGGGCCACGAAGAACTGGCGGCCGCCTACGAGTGCTCGGGCAACGGACGCGGACGCATCCAGGGCTTTGCAAGCAACGGCCGCTGGACCGGGGTCCCGCTGAAGAAGGTGCTGAAGGCGGCAGGGCTGAAGGCCAACGGCTACGAAGTCGTGTTCTTCGGCGCCGATCACGGCGAGGAAGAAACCGACTTCCGACAGACGAAGGTCAAGCTCGATCAGGTCTTCGGCCGGAGCCTGCGCCGCGAGAAGGCGCTCAGCGACGACCCGCTCGTCGCGTGGGCGCTCGACGGCGAGCCGCTCACGACGCACCAGGGCGCGCCGCTGCGCCTCATCGTCCCCGGCTGGTACGGCGTCGCGAACGTGAAGTGGCTGTCGCGCATCCACGTCCAGGAGGATCCGTTCCTCGGCAAGTTCCAGTCGCGCTGGTACCGGACGATGTACGAGCAGAAGATCGACGGCGACACGGTGTGGAACGAGACGGCCGTCACGCACATGCGGCTGAAGTCGATTGTCGCGCGCGTCACGAAAGAGGGAAGCGCGCACAAGGTCTTCGGCTTCGTGCTCAACGACGGCACGCCGGTGAAATCAGTCGAAGTGAAGATCGACAACGGCCCGTGGCAGGCGGCGACGATTCAGGCGCCGGCAGGCAAGTACGCGTGGAAGTACTTCACGTACACCTGGAACGGCGCGACGTCCGGCGAGCACACCGTCGTCTCGCGCGCGACCGACAGCACCGGCTACGTGCAGCCCGAGTCACTGCCGGAGAAGAAGACCTTCCTCGAGGACAACTCCCAGTTCCCGAGAAAAGTGATGATCTAGGTTCCTGTCTGCGCGATCCCGGCTGTGGCGGCGGACCTTCAGGTCCGCCCCTACCGTTTAACGGGTTTGCCGTAGACCTCGATCTTCGCGATGTTCGCATAGCCGCCGTTGCCGTGGCCGCTGCCGGCCATGAGATCGGCGAATCCCACCTCATCGACCTTCGTCAGGTCCGGCTTGTCGATCATGTTGCCGACCGTGACCATGCGCTTCTCGTCCACCTTCATCCAGCGGCAGTCGGCAAGCGAGATGTCCATCTGCGTGAAGTCGCCGACCGGACCGGTGCCGCGATCGGCCACGATGTAGGTGCCGTCCGCAAGCTTGAGCAGCGGGCGAATCGTGTGGAATCCCGACGTGCGGATGTTCCATCGGATCTTCGACAGCGGGTTGCTGAGGTCGACGTAGTTGTCCCTGTCGCGCAGCGTCGCGCCGATGGCCGACGTCGTCACGCCGGTCCAGAGGTTGAGCGGGTAGACGTCGGCGCTGCCGCGGACGGCCACGAGCGTGATCTCCTTGCCCGACGGCCCGTACAGCGCCAGCGTCAGGTTCGGATTCGCGACGCCGGCCTGGCTCGCCGGCCACTCGCCGTGATCGTCGACCGCGGCGGGCAGCGGCTTCCACGCCTCGCTGAAGAACAGCGGCGGACGCGTCGGCGCCGGCCCGCGCTGCGCGAACGCTCCCGCGGTCATCGCCAAAGCCAGCACTGCCGTCGTCGCCATCAGTCGTCGTGACATGAAAATCCTCCGGGGGAATCCTACACCGTCGGCGGGTGATTCCGCTCTTCCTCAACGAAGCGCGCGTGGCGGAAGCACATGTAGGCCACGAACGCGGCGAAGCCAGCGATCATGATGGCCTCGCCGGCCGGAGACGTCAGCGCATCGACCCAGCCGGACATCGCGACGGCGAGCGGCCCCATGAGCATCTTCATCTGGTGCTCCTGGCCGCGGCTGAATCCCAGGGCGGTGTCCTCGAGCGCGGCCGATCGTGCCTGCCACAGATAAACGACCGCCGCGACGAGCACGCCGCAGACGAGCGTGACGTACCCGAAGAATCGCAGCTGCGGCGCGTCAGCCATCGCTGATATTGTCGTCGATACAATGGCGCGGATGCGAGCCGCCGTCCTCGTCGCCACGCTCGCGGCCGTGGGCGTGGCCGCTCAACCCTTCGACGCCGCTCAAAGCACGCCCACATTCACGACTGCCGTCGACGTCGTCACGGTGAACGTGACGGTGACCGGCCGCGACGGCCGTGTCGTCTCAGGGCTTCGTAAAGACGATTTCTCGGTGTTCGAGGACGGCCGGCGGCGCGACATCGTGTACTTCGAAGACGAGTCGACGCCGGTGAGCCTCGGGATTCTGCTCGACGCCAGCGGCAGCATGGGCGACAACCGGGGCGTGAAGCTGAATCTCGCGCGCGATCTCATCTCCACGCTCGTGACGCGCGATCTCGAGGCGACGACGGAGTGGATGTTCGCGCGGTTCACCAGCACCGTCGTCGTCGCGCAGGAGTGGACGACGGATCGTGCGGCGATTGTGCAACCGCTGCGCGAAACGCGCGCGACGGGCAACACGTCGCTCTACGACGCAATCGCCTTGAGCATTCCCCTGGTGCAGGAAGGGCACTTCGGGAAGAAGGCGCTGCTGGTCGTGTCCGACGAAGCCGAGACGACGAGCCTCGTCACGCGCGAAGAGGCCCTGCGCGAGATTGGAGCACACGACGTCCGTGTGCACATGGTCGATGTGAGGAAGGACGCGGCGGGAGAAATGGCGCGCGTCGCTGAAGCGCTCCGGCATCAGTACCTGGTGGGGTACTCGACGAACGTGCCGGCCGATGGCGGGCGTCACGCGATCCGGGTGGACGTCCGTGCGCGCGGGGCGAGCGTCAGCGCCCGGCGCGAGCTTTCTCGATCTTAGAGTCGCGCTCGCCGCTGAGGCGCTCGCGCTCGCGGCGATATTCCTGCTCGAGCACCTCGACGGCTTCGGGCTCGAGGATAGACAGGAGCTTGCCGTGGTGGAGCACGTCGATCTGGGCGAGCTTCGCCTCGTAGACGTTCCGGATCTCGGCGATGGCGGCCTTCTGCGCCTCGGTCAGCGGTTTCTGCTCGATCCCCGCGTCGGCGTCCTTCTTCCGCAGCCGTTCCATCGCGAGCTCATATGCCGACTTCGGCGCGCCCTCATCACTCATGTTCCTATTGTGGCTCAATGTCCGCCGAAGACAAGAAAGCCGCGCTTACGGAGGCTGTCGGCCAGCGCCACTTCCATGAACTGCGCCTTCCTGTACGGCATCGGGTTCAGGTGCTCGTACAGCTTCGGCACCAGCCGCTCGCCGTACTTCTTCACCACGCGCGCGGCTTTGACGCCGCTCTTGTGATTCTGGAATCGCGCTTCCGGCGTGAGGCCGGTCATGCCGACGTAGTAGCCGGCCTTGCCGTCGCCGTTCGGGTTGCGGAGATAGACGACGTACACGGAGTGATGCCCTGTGGGTTCTTTCTTACGCGCCACCCTGGGCCCTCTCGTACCCGCGGCATTCGATCACCGGCAGGCGCGGATACTTCGGAAACGACGCGTCCGTCGCCGACCGCTCGCACAGAACGAACGTCGACTCGCGCGACGATTCGACGCGCCGCGCGTGCTGGCAGTCAGCGCACAAGCCAGGATACGAAAACGCCACGGGAGCAGCATACAACTGAGATCAAGAGTGCAGGCCTGAAGGCCCGCACTACGACTGCCTACAGGCGAGCCGGGGTGTCGGTTTCAGCAAACATTTCAAGTCGGCGTGACTTCCGTGAGCCGCTAAAACGCGACGCCGACCACCGGTGCGAGGGCCACCTTTGGCCCGAGCCCAAACCAGTGATCGATATCGTCGGCGTCGCGTTTTTCCACGCCGAGCTTGAGTTTGCAGGAACCGATACCCCGGATCGCGGAGCCCGGTGGTCCGCCTCAAGGACACTACGTACGACGGCGGGCCTTGCGCCTCCGCGGAGACTTCGCGCGGCGGTTCGGCGGTTTGCTCGCGACGTAGCGATGGCCCATGCGCAGCAGATCGTGGAGGACGTCGCGCGTGATGCGGCTGAAGCGGACGAGGACGACGGGGTAGTTCTCGTAGTGCGCGGCCGTGTAGTAGACGTCGGGCTGCTCGTCGATCATCGCGTCGCGGACCGACGGGTCGCAGTGGATCGACAGCGAGCCCGGCTCCGCGGATTTGTGGATCGGCACCGCCGCGAAGATGTTGCCGTTGAGCCGGAGCACGGGGGTGCCCCAGGCGATGCTTTCTTCGGTGTTCGGGAGTTGAAGACCGAACTCCAGAACATCCTTCCAGCCCACGGCGTTGCGCTCGGCTGAAGCCTTCGCGCTCCGACCGGCGCTACGCGAGCGAGTCGATGTCGCCACGTTGACGTTTGATCCGCGCCCCGTGGTCGTTCGCGAACTTCGAGACGCCGTTGAAGATCGAGTCGACGTCGAGATGCGCCTCGGCGATGACGTCGGCCTCGAGGCCGCCCGTCAGCCACTCGTTGTGGAAGTCCGCGGTCATCGAGTACTCGTCGGTGAGCGGGCCGACGTTCCGCAGCGGCCACATGCGCCGCGTCGCGCCCGTGACGAACATCAGGTCGTTGCGCGCCGCGGTGGGGAGCACCGAGTTGCGGTACGACTCGGGCTGGCGATCGAACAGCTCTTCGCTCACCGCCGAGATCACCTTGACGTTGATGCCGGCCTGCTCGAGACGCGGAATCGACTTGATCGTGTTGAACGTCGAGCTCGCGCCCTGGCAGACGACGTAGCCGTGGCGGGGGCCGGGAGCGAAGTCGCGGATGACGTAGAGGCCTTTGGCGGCGGCGCGAAGATCCGTGTCGGCGAACGTCGACCGGTCGGCGACCGTGAGGTCCGGGCGCGCGACTTCGATCGTGATGATGCCAATCTTCTTCTCGCGCGCCGCGATCTCCGCCGCGGCGAAGTAGCCCGGCGCGACGTCGTTGTAATCCCAGAAGGAGAGATTGATCACGTGGCCGCGCGGGAAGAGCTTCCACACCTGCGGCGAGAAGATGCCGAAGTGCGTGCGCGCGTCGGCCGCGGTCTCGGGCCCCGAGTGCGCCGACAGGATGTGCAGCACGCCGGTCTTGAAGCGGCTGTCCTGGTTCTGCTGGCTCCAGACGCGCGCGGGCAGATACATCAGCGGCGTGAACGCGCCGTACGTCCCGCTGATCGCCCACACGCCGGCGAACTTGTCGGGATCGACCGACGCGTTCTGGCTGACGAGGCCGATCGCGGTCGACACGTTGCCGGCTTCCTGAATCGCCGCCTTGAGACGCGTGCCGAGCGGATTCGTGTCGGGATCGTAGTGACCCCACAGCGCGCCGTGCTCGAGGTTCACCGACTCGGACAGGTCCGCCGCGATGCTCAGCATCCGGTTGCCGGTGACGTAGTTCATCCACTTCAGGATTTCCGAGATCCCGCGCCGTGCGCCGGCCGCTTCGCCGGCTTTCCTGAACAGCGCGATCTTGATCTTCTTCTCCTTGCCCGAGAGGTCGTTCTTGACGGTGATCTCCTGCGGCTCTTCGGGCAGGTTCTTCACGCGCAGGCGGTCGTCGAGGAACGGATCTTTCGCGACGTCGATGCGCAGCTGGGTCTTGTCGCTGACGGCGTCACCGAGCTCCACCAGACGATCGGCCAGCCAGTCGCCGAGGCCGTTGCGTTCGAGCACCGACATCGCGACGTCCACGTTCGTCTTGAACTGCAGCAGCCGCTCGCGCGCGTCCGTGACCGGGCCCTTGTCCATGCCCTCGAACTTCACGCCGTACCGCTCTTCGTACGTCCTGCTGAGCGAGACGATGTAGTCGGAGTTCATCTTGAAGCCGAACGGATGGCTCGCGTAGCCGACGATCTGATCTTTCACGGTCGCCGGCCAGTAGCCCTTCGTCGTCTTCCCGATGACGATCATCGGACGGCGATCGTCGGCGTCCCAGTCTTCCATCTTCTGGAGCGCGCCGAGGATCTGCGTGTAGTCGTGGCCGTCGGCGACGTCGAACACGTTCCAGCCGTACGACGTCCACTGCTCGCGCAGGTTGTAGCCGGTGTACTTCTCGTGCACCACGCCGCCGATGAACGCGTCGTCGATGCCGGCGTTGTTGTTGGAGAAGAAGACGCGGAGACGCTTGCCGACCTGCAGCGCGAGCGCCTGCGTTTTGAGCTCCTGCGCATGGCCGGACGCCAGCGCGAACTCGCCTTCGAACGCGACGATCTTCGGCGAGCCGGACGGCGCGCCGGCGAAGTCCCAGAAGGCCGCCTTGCCGGCCGCGGTCGCGATGCCGACGCCCGAGGGGCCGCCGTTGACGTCGTTGGTCACGTCCGTGGACTCGATGTGGCCCGAGAGCGCGCGGATGCCGCGGCCTTTCGCCTGCGCGAAGCGCGGATGATCGGCGAGCCCGGCGTCCTGGAGCAGGTGCTTCAGCGCGCCCGCGCCGCGGCGGAAGCCGAGCGCATCCACCGCGAGCATCGCGTCCTGCGGCTTGACGAAGTATGTTTTGTCGCCGGTCGCCTGGAACTTCCGCGCGAGCGCTTCGCCGAAGATCATCCACAGGGCGTAGCACGTGGGCGCGCAGTGGCCGGCCGCGAGCATGAACTTGTCGCTGTACGGATGTTTCGGCCGGCGGTAGTCGTAGTGCAATCCGCCGTGCTTACGCCCCGCAAGATGCGCGGCCACGTTGAACGGCGTGTACGCCAGCGGCCCGCCGAAGTGCCCGGTCTGCGCGTAATTGCCGAGCAGCACGAGCGTCATGCAGGTCATGAAGCCGACGTCCTCCATGTGCTGGAGGTCCTTGCGATCGACCGCCTTCGGGCTCGAAAGAGTGGCTGTTGTCACGGCCAGAGATTCTACTTCAGGTGGAACGCCAGAAAGCCCAGCACGCGCCGGATCATTTCACGCGACAGCTCGTTGTTTTCGTCCATGTCGAATCCGTGCGCGCCGGTCGCGTGGTTCACGAGGGTGACCGGCAGATTCCTCGCGATGGCGCGGGCGACGACGAGGTCGAGCGCGTCGTTCAGGCCGGGAAACCACTCGCGGCCGGCGCGGATGAACAGCATCGGGACGCTGTCCGGCAGGTCGTCGACGGACTTTCCGGCGCAGGCGTCGACGAACATGTACTGCTTCGCCGCGTCGGCGACCGTCGTCGAGCCGTCGAGGTCCATCGTGAAGCCGGTGACGAGCGTCGCGCATTTGAGCGATGCGTCGCGCATGAGCGCCGACAGCGCGACCGACACGTTGGCGGATTCCGCAAAGACACCGATCCGGCTGTCGTCCAGTTGCAGCGCGTCTGCGTTGGCGCGCAGGTGTTTCACGAGCGCCGGGATGTTCGCGGCGCATTCGTTCGTCGCGTAGATCACCGCGGCCATGCCCGACGCGGCGAGCAGCCGCGCCCACGACGTCAGCGGTCCGTAGACACGGCACTGGCCCGGTGGGTCCGGATAGCCCAGCGCGATGACGACGACCGGCGCTGGCGCAATCGTGGCGGGGTAGTAGATGTCCATCGCGAGATGTTCGTAGCCCGTGTCGTACGTCGTCCCATGCACGCGCACGTCGTCCATGCCCGGCAACGTGAGTACAGCCTTCTTCTTCGCGATTTCGCGCAGGATCGCCTCGCGGTCGGTGGCCATCTGTGTCTCCTGTCTACGTACGAGGCCACAGAGGCACGGAGATAAATACAGAGACGAGAATCACAGAGTTTTAAGTACTGTTCTCCGTGTCCCCTCTACTGTGTTCCCGTCCTCAGTGCCTCCGTGGCTCGTACGTGATCGCCGGAAAATACGAAAGCCGTCGGGCAAGGATGCCGCGACGGCTTGGATACTGGTGCCCGGCGACTATAAGCGATAGCCCGAGGGCATCCGGTACTATGTCGCCGTGGCGAGCGACGATGCCCGCGGCTTTAATTACGCTCGCGCCGGAGCCGGCGTTTTGTCGCCGAGGCTGAGGACGTACCACACGGCGACGCCGATCGCGGGAAGGAGTGCGATCAGCCAGAAGATCGCTTCCCAGTTTCCGGTGTTCATCCATCCCGTCCACGGACCGATGGCGCGCAGCAGGAGGAAGTTGACGAGGGACCACGAGCCCGACGCGATGCCGGTCATCATCGCGGACTGCTCGCGCGGGAAGGCGTAGGAGCCGACCTTCAGCGCGACCATCTGGAACCCGCCGCCCATGAACGTCGACAGCCCGATGAGCGCCATCGCGAGCGGGACCGAGGAGGTCATCGTGATCAGACCGAGCGGCAGCGACGTGACCGTCAGCACGAGGAACATCCCGATCGGACGCCGGTTGTTTTCCGCGTACCTATCCGCCGCCCAGCCCCAGAAGAAGTAGCCGAGGCCCCAGGCAAGCGGGGGAATCCACGAGATGCCGTTCACCTGCGACTGCGTCAGATGCAGGCGCCCGTTCAGATAGAGCGCGAGGATCGTCAGCAGCGGACCGGGCGAGATCGCCGGCAGCGCGTACGAGAACATCAGCGCCCACACGCGGCGCTCGAGGAAGTTCGGCCACTTCACCTTCGCCGTCTGCGCCGTGTGCTTCGGCAGGTACGGCGGCCGCGCGATGATCGCCCAGATGAGGAGCCACGCCGCGCCGAGACCGGCCGTGGCCATGAAGGCGACGCGCCATCCGTACTTGATCGCCATCGGGCCGAGCAGCAGCGGCATCATCACGGCGCCGATCGTCCCGCCTGAAAACGAGAGCGCGATCGCGCGCGCGCGAAGACTCGCCGGCAGCGACTCGACGGCCGTGCGCAGGCCGCCGGGGAACGTCACGCCTTCGCCGATGCCGAGCACCGCGCGCGCGGCGGCGAAGCCGAGGAAACTGCCCATGAACGCGTGCGACGCGCTCGCCCCCGTCCAGATGGCGACGCCGAGCAGCATCCCGACGCGCAGGCCGACGCGGTCGAGCACCGATCCCCACAGCGGATTGCCGAGCGTGTAGGTGAGAAAGAAGAACGACGCGGCGTCGGTGAAGTTCTGGTTGGTGAGGCCGGTGTCGCGGATGATCGTCGGCGACAGGATGGTGAGCACCTGCCGGTCGACGAAGGAGAGCCAGGAGCAGAGGGCCATGCCGAAGCAGGGCACCCACATGCGCCAGTCGAGCGTTCGCGAAGACGAGGCTGCGACTGTCGCCACTGGACCTCCTGAATTTGGTCAGTGTGGCATCTGGTCACCTGGTCAGTGACGTGCTCATTGACCAGACGACCAGATGATCAGATGCCGAAATTCTACGCCGGTGCGGGTTCGGTCGACTTCGCGACTTCAGCCTTGTGCGCCTGCAGCCAGCCTTCGAACGACTGCAGCTTCGGATTCAGCTGCTTGGTCGTCTGCTCGCTGCGCGCCGCGACCACCGCGTTCTCGAAGTCGCGGTAGACCTGGAACATGTTGCCCAGTTCGTCGGCGCCGGGGAAGCCGAACTTGCGGTACGCGTCCGGTTCCACCGCGTTGTACTGAATCGCCGGGATGCCGAGCACCTTCGAGATCTTGTCGCACATCTGCTGCACGGTGAGATTCTCGCCGACGATGCCGACGGTCTTGCCGATGTACTGCGGCCCCGCCTTGAAGATGCCGTAGGCGGCGGCGCCGATGTCCTCGGCGGCGATGCCGGCCATCTTCGCGTTGCCCATCGGCAGCGTCCAGCTGTACTTCCCGTCGGCGCCCTTCTTCGGGCCGAGGCCGAACGTATAGAAGTTGTTCCAGTAGAACGAGGTGACGAGGCAGGTCGACGGCACGCCCTTGAAGTACTCGTCCGCGTCGGCCTTCGCGTCGAAATGCGGCACGCGGTACTTCTCCTGCAGCATCGGCATGCGCTTGTCGTCGGACTTCATGAGCTTGCGCGTGTCCTCGAGCGTCGACCAGATGACGTGCTTCACGCCGGCGGCTTTCGCCGCGTCGGCGATGTTCTTCGCCTGCGTCTTTTCCTTTTCCGCGGAGAAGTGCTCCCAGAAGTTCGTGACGGCATACACGCCGTACGCTCCGGCAAACGCCTTCTTCAGGCTCTCGACGTCGTCGAGGTCGGCTTTGACGATTTCGGCGCCCCTGGCCGCGAGGGCCTTGGCCTTGTCGCCGTCCGTCTTGCGCGTGATGGCCCGGACGGCGAAGCCGCCGTTCGGGTCGGAGAGAATCGCATTGGCCAGACCGCCACCTTGCGAGCCGGTCGAGCCAATGACGGCGATGATCTTCTTGTCAGCCACGGTTACTTGCCTCCGATTTCCTTGCGGACGATTGCTGCGCCGTCGGCGAGCGCCTTCAGCTTCATCTTCGCGACCATGCGCGCCAGCGGCTTCATGCCGCAGTCGGTGCTCAGCGTGACCTTCTCGGCCGGCACGGCGGCGAGGACCTTGCGGATGCGCTTGGCGACCATCTCCGGCGTCTCGATCATGTTGGTGCGGATGTCGAGCACGCCCGCCTGCACGCCGACGTTCTTCGGCAGGTTCTTCAGGAAGTCCACGCCCGCCATGTCGCGGTTGGCGTAGTCGAGCACGAACTCGGAGATGCCCTTGGTCTCGAAGAAGTGCGGCAGCACCGTCTGGTAGCCCTCGGGGAAGCTCGCGCTCAGGATGTCGTTGCCCCAGGCGTTGCCGAAGCAGAAGTGCCAGCCGATCTTCGCGTCGACGCCGTCGCAGCACTGCTCGATGACTTCACGAATCCACTTGTAGTCGTCCTTGTTGCTCGTGAAGAGCGGCAGCCACGCGCCGAGGTCCTCGATCTGCAGGTACTTCGCGCCGGCGGCCACGCACTCCTTCATCTCTTTGTTGAAGAGGGGAGCGAGCGCGAAGCTGAGCTCGCGCGCGTCCTTGTAGTGCTGGAAGAAGACGTGCCAGGCGAGGTTGATCGGGCCGGCGCCGATGGAGACCTTGATCGGCTTCTTCGCGTGGCGCGCCGTGACCTTGTACAGATCCGCGAACCGCAGGCGGCTCTTGCCGATCTTGCCGCTGTTGACGACGCCGCCCCAGTAGTGGAGCATTTCCTGCGTCACGTTGCGCTCGACGACGCCGACGGTCGAGGGGTGCTCTTCCTTCGCGGGGTCGAACCCTTCGATGCGCTCGTAGAGGTACCAGCAGAACGCGCCGATGGCGCCGATGTAGTCGTCATACCACATGTTGCCGTCGGTGACGATGTCGAGGCCGGCTTCTTCCTGGTCGCGGACGACGGTCGCGACGGCGTCCTCATACGCCTCTTCATACGCAACTTCCTTGAACGCGATTCGGACGTCGCGGCCGAGCAGCTGGTGCGTGAACCAGTGAGGGCGC
>DATNBT010000186.1:0-2855 GCA_035571855.1 Vicinamibacterales bacterium | reverse complement strand
AACGTCGCCGCGCTGCGGATGGTCACCGACGGCAGCCGCAACGTGGGCACGATGCACGCCTTCGACACCTACGCGCTGACGCCGGAGCTGCTCGTGACCTACGGCGCACGCTACGCGCGGTACGACTACCTCGACGCGAGCAGCCTGTTCAGCCCGAGCGTCAGCGTGACCGTCATGCCGGTCGATCACCTGCGGCTGACGACATCGGTCTCGCAGCGGTCGCTCGCGCCCGGCGCGGAGGAATTCGTCCAGCCCGACACCGGCCTCTGGCTGCCGCCGCAGCGCACGTTCTCGTCGCTCGACGGACGCGCGCCGCTGACGGCGGAACAGACGACGCACGTGGAGACGGGCGTCGAGCGCGATCTCGTCCCCGGCGCGACCGTCACGGCCCGGATGTTCTACCAGCGCTCGACGGATCAACTCGTCACGCTCTTCGGCGTCGATCAGCCGGGCGAGCCGTCGGCGACGCTCGGCCACTATTTCGTGGCGAACGCCGCGCCGGTCGACGTCTCCGGCTACAGCGCGGGCTTCAAGGCGCTGCTCGCGTCCAGAGTGCGCGGCGCCGTCGAGTACTCGTACGCGCGCGCGAACTGGGGCAGCGCGCCTGCCGCCGCGTTCCTGCTGCTCGCGTCGCCCTCGTCTGTACGCATCGGCAGCGAAAACATCCATGACGTGTCCACGTCGATCGAGGCGAACGTGCCCGAGACGTCGACGCGCGTGGTGGTGCTCTATCGCGTGAGCAACGGCTTCACCCGCCGCGATCTCACGCCGGGCGCCGCGGTGGACGGACGCTTCGACGTCCAGGTCCGGCAGTCGCTGCCGTTCCTCGACTTCAGCACCGCCCGCTGGGAAATGCTTGTCAGCGTGCGCAACTTCTTCCACGACGCAACCAGCGACCAGTCGATTTACGACGAACTGCTGGTCGTGCGCCCGCCGAAGCGGGTGGTGGGCGGCCTGACGCTGCGGTTCTGACGGTGGTGTCCGCCTCAGGCGGACCGTCTCAGTGCTCCCCCGGATCCAGAGGATTGGATAGATGGCTCCAGCCGCTTGGAGTATGTGTGTATTTTCTCGTTTAACGCATTGCAAACGCTTTTGTTTTCAAATATTTAAGTACTGAAAGACGATGTCCAGTTCGCGTACCAGGCCGACCCGGTGGATCGTGTGGGGCCGCTCGCTCCTCGCGCTCGCCGTTGTCGGCATGCTCCTCATGCTCGGTGTGGCCAATATCGCGCTTCGCGCGCAGGCCCATCAGGTGGAGGACGGCGTCCTGTGGGCCGAACGGGCCGAAGGCGTCACGGTGGCCGACATCGCGGACGGTTCGCCCGCCTCGCACGCGGGCATTCAACGCGGCGACATCCTCATCGCCGTCAACGGCACGCCCATCCAGCGGCGTGCGGACGTCATCGAATATCAGCACCGCGGCGTCGCCGGCACCACGCTGCAGTACACGCTGGTCCGCCTCGGCGCGCGGCAGGCGCTTGACGTCGAGCTCGCGCCCTCGCCCCACGGCAGCTCGATGTACTTCGTGCTCGCGGCGGTCGGGTTGTTCACGCTCCTTGTCGGCGCCTCCGTCCGCCTGCGCCGTCCCGACGATCAGGCGACGCTGCATTTCTTCTGGCTCTGCGTCGCGTTCTTCGGCGCCTTCACCTTTTCATTCACCGGCCCGCTCGATCGCCTCGACTGGATTTTCTACTGGGGTGACGCCGTCGCGATGGCGCTGCTGCCGGCGCTCCTGCTGCACTTCACGCTGGAGTTTCCGGAGCGGCCGGCCGGCAGCCGTCCCAACCTGACGCTGCTCGCGCCGCTGATCTACGCGCCCGCGCTCGTCCTCGGCGTCTCGCGCGTCGTCCTGGTCGTGCGGGGAGCGTCGGACGGCGTGATGTTCTCGCGCGCGATCGATCTGATCGAACGCGGCGAGCACGTGTATCTCGTCGCCGCGGCGGTCGCCGCGCTGGTCGTGCTCGTCAAGGCCTTCCGGCAGATCACGTCGGAGACGGGACAGCGGCAGCTCCGCTGGATTGCGTGGGGCACGGGTCTCGGCGTCGGCCCGTTCGCCGTGTTCTACGCGCTCCCCTGGGCGCTCGGCATCGATCCGCCGCTGGCGCTGCAGCTGACGGCGATTCCGCTGGGCGTCGTTCCGCTGACGTTCGCGTCGGCGATCGTCCGCTATCGCCTGCGCGACGTCGAAGTCATCATCAAGCGCGGGGTCGCCTACACCGCGTTTCTCGCCGCGACCGCCGTCCTGTACTTCGCGATGCTCCGGACGACGGGGTTCTTCTTCTCCGACGACTCCGATCAGCACAACTGGATCGTCGCGCTGCTGGCGACGCTCGTCGTCATCCTCGTCGCGCGGCCGGTGCGGGAGTCGGTGCAGAACGCGCTCGATCGCGTGTTCTACCGCGACCGCTACGATTACCGCCGCGCGCTGCTCGGCTTCGCGCGCGACCTCAACAACGACCTCGACGTCGTCCGTCTCGGCCAGCGTCTCGTCAGCCGCGTGGTCGAAACCCTCGCCGTCGATCGCATGTCGCTCATGCTGGCCGACGAGCGGTCGGGCGACTTCGCGACCATCGGCGACTTCGGATTCCGCGGCGCGGTGCCGGCGCTGAGCCGCGACTCGTCGCTGATGTCGCGGCTGGACGCCGGCCACACCGTCGCGCTCGACGACCCGATCGCGGCCGCGCTGTTTGCCGCCGAAGACGTCGAGTTCTGGCGTGACACGGGCATCGATTACTTCGTGCCCTGCATGTTCGAGGGCGGCGCGATCGCGGTGCTCGCGCTCGGCCGCAAGGAAAGCGACGAGCCGTTCAACAGCGAGGACCTCGCGCTGCTGAACTCGGTCGCCGGCCAGATCG
>DATNBT010000185.1:0-3450 GCA_035571855.1 Vicinamibacterales bacterium | reverse complement strand
CAGCCGACCGCGCGATACACCGTACAAGGCAGTCGGGAGGCGCGTGCGATGCCTCCCGCCGATGGGAAAGGTTGGTTGCCGGCGCGTTAGAGTAACGTCCGGGCGATGCACCACCAACTACAGCAATCGCGGTGCCATCGCGCGACGTGGCGTAAGATGCGACCGTCCCATGCCGATCAAGTTCGACACCGACCACGCCGCGCGGCGGATGCTCGTGACCGCCTCGCAACCGTTCACCGAGGACGACGTGAACGCATACATAGACGCCCGGTTCGAGCGCGGGGCGTGGGTGTATTCGGTGATCATCGATCTGCGTGAGCTTTCGGACTGGATGCCGAGCGTCCAGGTGGTGAAGGCCTTCATGGAGCGTCTCGGCTCGTTCGGCGAGACGTTCAAGGAACGCGGTCCCGTCGCGTTCGTCGTCAACCATTCGGACCCGGCGCTCTACGGGATGATCCGGATGTATTCAATCATGGCGGACATGCGACGGCACCCGCGCGTCGACGTGTTCTACGCGATCGAGAACGCCGTCGCCTGGCTCGATCAGCAGTAGCCGCGCCAGTGGCGGGCGCGGCGGTCCCGGCTACGGGTTCGTCGTCTGGCTCGAGCCGGCGAAGAGCCGCCTGCCGGTGCTCGCGAGGATCATTGTCCTGGCGTTGCCGAGATTCGTGCCGTCCTTCGCCCGCGTGCCTTCGACCGTCACTTCGTCGCCGATCTTGACCGAGTTCGGCGTCCAGCCGTTGCGCAGGAGCGCGTTCGGGTTGCCCAGCTCGAGCGCCCACGTGTCGACCTTGCCGTCCGCGTTCTTCACGTCGATGTAGAAGTAGCAGTGGGGATTGGTCCACTCGATCTTCGACACGGTCCCGGTGAGCTTGATCGGTTTGTTGGCGTCGTACTCGGCGGCGAACGAGTGATGCGCGATCGCGGGAACCGCGCCGAACAGGAGACCGGCGAGCGTGGCCGCGGCAAGAGTTCTCATCACTTACCTCCAGTCGGTGCAGACAGGCGGGCCGAGTCCCGCTCGTTCTCGAGACAGAACTCCTCGATCATCTGCGTGTCGATCATGATCTTCATGTTCATGTCGATGGTGAACGGTTTCGTGTACGCCTTGGGGTCGTCGACGGTCACCTGGATGTTGAGCGTGCCGAAGTTCGGCCGCGTGATCCGCTCCGTCGTCGTCGCCGCGTCCGTGATCGGGTTGCCGGGCGTGTCGAGCCACTGGTCGTCGCGGAAGCCCTTGGTCGTGACGACGAACGTGTCGCCGTCCCATTTGCCGATGGAATAGCCGCTGTAGATCGGGTGCATGAACTCGGGGAACGACCGGCCGTCGGTGTAGACCTGCCGGAACTCCGCGTTCCACTCGTTGAGCATCAGCAGCTCGCCCGGCACGAAGAACATCTTCGTGAAGTGGGGCAGCCAGTAGACGCGTGGATAGTTGTCCGGCTGGCAGCGGGGATGCGGATCGTCTTTGGAGAGTTCCGCCGCGCGCTTCTTCGCCAGCTCCGCGGCCCACGGCTGCAGCGGCAGGCCGCCGGGCACCGACGCGGGGCCGTTCTGCACCATGACCGTCTTGCCGGGCTCGCAGGGCTGCGCGAGACGCACGCGCGACGCGAGATCCGGCGTGCACTCGCGCTGCCGGTCCGGCTGCCAGAAGCCGATGAAGTCAGGTTTGCCGTCCGCCTGCCGCGGCGCCGGCGCTTTCAGATTCGGCTGGCCGTCGGGAAGACGCGGCACGTTCGGCGTGGGATACGTGATCCACTGGCCGAACACGTGCGCCGACAAGGCGAGCACGAATACGCCGACGATCGCTGCGCCGCGCTGCTTGATCATGCAGGCACCCTCTGGATGTGGGCATCCTCACGCGCGCCTCGCGGCATGTCAAGGCGGAAACCCGTCCAATCTGACGCGCGCGCTACCCACTCGACAGCAGCCGGCTTCCGATTTTTCCTGGAAAATTACAGAAACCGCAGGGCCCTGAGATTGCTACGAGGCAAGTGCCCCCCGACAACGCGATGACGAATCTGCAACCGGCGTACGCCGCGAACGAACTTGTCGTCCGGTGCTCGTCGTGTGGAACGACGCTGACCGAGGCCGATCTGCCGATCCAGCAGCGAACGGGAGCGCACGCGCTGATCGGCCCCGAGTCATGCCCGGTGTGCCGGCTGTCGCGGCTGGCGCTGCTGCGTATGACGACGTCCGAGAACTGCCCGCTGTGCCGCTCGACGCGCGTGCTGCGCACCGAAGCCGTCGACGAGCGCGGCGAGCAGTTGTGTCTCTGCTCGCACTGCAATCACATCTGGCCGGCCGGTTCGATCTAGATCACTCCGGTACGATCCCGTTTCACGAGTACGGACATTCCCGACGTAGGGAGTGCCCCGACAGCGTGTGTCCGACGTCAACGGCAGAGATGAACTCGATCGCGAACTCCTTGCGCGTGTGCCAATCGTAGGCAACACCACACGCCCATCACGGGCAAGGAGGACACGATGCCAGATCCGAAAGTCACCCCGCAGACGATTGCCGCCAACATCGGGCGCATCAGCGCGCTCGGCGTCACGCAGCCGCGTTCGAAACAACGCGTCACGACCGCCGACCTCGCGTTCATCGATGCCGCGATCGCGCTGCAGAAGGCCGGCATGGCGCAGGTCGGCGCAGGCGCGGTCGATCCGATCGGGCCGGTCGCGTGCGATCCCGTCGACGTCGCGGCGGCCGTCGTCGCGGTCGCCGTGCTCGCGTACCACGTCTACAACTCGTGCCTCGTCGGCGGTGACTCCGAGTTCGTGCAGATGGCGAGCCGGCTGAACCTCGCGCCCAACGTGTCGCTCGATCGGATGATCGAAGCGCGCAACCAGCTCGCCGGCGCGCTCGGCGTCGAGAGAGTCGGGTAGCTCACGATCATGGACATCCGTCTTTCGTTCGCCCAGCTGGGTCCGAGCGGATGGTTCATCTGCGCCGTGATGAGCGCCTGGTTCGTCCTCACGGTCCTGCACCAGCTGACAAGCCGCGCCGGTGACTGGATCAAGAAGAAGAACCTCATGGCGCTCATCCCGGCGTGGACCTTCTTCGCGCCCACGCCGGGCATGACCGACTACCGTCTCGTCGTCCGGGATCGGCGCGCGGACGGATTCGGCGAGTGGCGCGAGATCGAATGGTGCCGTCCGCGCCGGCTCATCGACGCGCTCTGGCATCCCGCGCGGCATCGCACGAAGCTCGTCGTGGACTGCGTGACCGCGTTCATCCGGACGATTCAGGAGATGAGCAAGCTCGGGATGATCGCCGAGCGCGACCAGCCGTCCTGGATGATCTCGGTCCCGTACATGGCGCTGCTGAACGTCGCGCAGCTCGCGACGACGCCGGCGCCGGACACGACGGGGCTGCAGTTCGCCGTCATCGAAGTGTCGCCGAGCGATCCTGCGACGCCGCCGCGGCTCATCGTCTGCTCGTCGCCGC
>DATNBT010000184.1:0-9289 GCA_035571855.1 Vicinamibacterales bacterium | reverse complement strand
GCGTCACGGCGATGCTCGTCGTCTCGAACGGCTTCACGATCGGCGCGGCGGTCGCCGGCTTCGTCGCGACATATCTGATCCCGCGTTTCGGCTGGCGATCGGTCTTTTACTTCGGCGGCACCGTGCCGCTCGTCATCGGCGCGCTGATGTTCGTCGCGCTGCCCGAATCCCTCCAGTTCCTCACGCTCAGAAAGCGGAGCGCCGACGTGATCGCCCGCTGGCTGCGGCGCGTCGATCCGTCCGTCAGCGTCGCGCCGGGAACGCAGTTCGCCGTCAACGAGGTGAAGAAGGAAGGCGTACCGATCGTCGCGCTCTTCCACGACGGCCGCGCCATGGGCACGGTCCTGCTCTGGACGATGCAGTTCATGAACCTGATCAATCTCTACATGCTGTCGACGTGGCTTCCCACGATCGCGCGCGGCATGGGCCTCACGGCGACCGCCGCGCTGATGATTGGGACGACCTTTCAGACCGGCGGTGCGATCGGATCGATCGCCATCGGAAAGCCGATCGACAAGTGGGGGTTTTTCGGCGTGCTCACAGGCTGCTTCGCCCTTGCGAGCGTGATGATTGCCCTGATCGGTCAGCCGAGCCTGTCGGTCACGATGCTGTTCGCGGTCGTCTTTCTGGCGGGCTGGGGCATCTTTGCGGGCCAGGCCGGCAACAACGCCGTGGCGGCCGTGTACTATCCGACGACGCTGCGTTCAACCGGCGTCGGCGCGGCGCTCGGCATAGGACGAATCGGATCGATCATCGGGCCGACAGCTGCGGAGTACATGCGGAAGGGCGGCTACACGTCGAGTCAGCTCTTCCTCGTATTCGCGGTGCCGGCTCTCTTGTCGGCCATCGCGGTCCTGCTGCTGCGCGTCGTCTGGAACCAGACGGCGGCGACGAACGCCCCGAACGCGACGACGATCCAGTAGGCCATCGGTTTCACCGGCGCAAGGCGGTCCGGCATGAACTGCAGCAGGATCGCGTGCGTGATGACGCCGGCACCGATCGCGACCGTGTAGAGCGGCTTTTTGAGGGCCGCGGTCACGGACGGCACCGGCGTCCGCTCCACAGCGTCAATCGCCGCGCGCACTACACGCAACGTGACGCTCGCGTCGACGAGGCGTTCGGCCTCAGCGAAGTCCGACACTCACCACCGTCCCCTTCACGAAATACGTGTCCGTCGTCAGCGTGAACGGCACGCCCGGTTTCATGTCCGCGTCGAAGTACTGCCAGCCCTTGTCCAGGGCGACGACGCCGAGATCCACGGTCAGCAGCTCCTTGTCGATCGCCGTCACGACGGCGCGATTGGGATTGACGGACCAGTCGTGGTCGCCGGCTTTGATCATCTGAATCACCTCGGCCGGGCTGTCGAGGCGGACGCGGACGGTCGCGTGCCGTCCCACCGGCGGATCGATCGTGACCGCTTTCGGCGCGCGCGCGACTTCGTTCACGCCGTCGTAGAGGACGAGATCGTGCACGCCGGCCGGCGTCGCGCCCACGAGAAGATCGGCGGACCCGGAATTCTCGAGCACGAATCCGATGGCGGGACTGTCGTCAATCGTCGCCCTCAGCAGCGGCCGAAAGCCGGACCCCCGCACTTTGAACTTCGCCAGGAGCGCCGGTCCGCCGATGCGCCGTTCCTCTCTCGTGATGTCCACGCGCGTCACCGACGACACGGTCGGATGGGGCGTGCGGAAGAGCATCCAGGTGCCGTACGCGATCGGAATCAGCACGATCGCGAACACGACAATCGCGGCGTCGAAGAGATTCGGACGTTTCATTCGGTCGCGCCCTCAGTCGCGAGCTGCTGCAGGCACGCGCAGAAACCGACGGCACTCAGCCACAGCAGATAGGGGATAACGATGCCGCGAAGTCGAAGCAGCGTGCCGACGTTGCCGTTCGTCAACGCCAGCGCGGCGGCGGTCGGAAGGACGAATCCCGCGATCATCGCCGTCGCGACGCGGCTGCGCCGCCATCCGGCGACGATGCCGAACGGCAGCAGCGCGATCATGACGTACCAGACCATCTGCTCCGGCAGATACGCCAGCTCGCGCACCGAAGCGAGCTGCCACGGCAGCGGGACGGCGATGAAGCTGGCCGCCGATCTGATGACGTACCGCGCGGCTTCCGCGGTCGTGAACGTCAGCCTCGACGCCGCCGCGACCGTCGGATTTGCGTAGAACACTTCGTCGAGCAGCTTGTACGAGTGGCCGACCGTGAACACGTTGCCGGCATGCATCTTCGCCGTCGTCTCGAGCGCGCCTGTCACGCGCTGCTGTGCGGACGTCGTCGAGGCCGCCGCGACGACCGCGAACACGGCGGCGGCGCCGGCGGCGAGGCGCAGGCGCAGCGGCAGGGAGAAGAACGCCAGGAGCGCGAGGCCGCAGCCGATGCCGCCGAGCGTCAGGACGATGGCGCCGGGCCGGAGATCGCTGACGATCATGACGCCCACGGCCGCGGCCGCGAGCGAGCGCGCGGACCCCTTCGCGCTTCGCGCGTCGGCGGACAGGCTCCGCAAGGTACTGACGACGCCGGTGAGCACGAGCGTCGAGCCGAGCAGATAGAGCGGCTCTTTCATCAGCGAGATCGACCACACGAAGAGCGTCGGCAGAAACAGCAGCACGATCAGCCCGCCGAACGCCGGCAGCGGGCCGAATGCCGAGCGTGCGGTCCGGAAGAGCAGAATCGCGGCGATGAGAAAGAGCAGCGTGTTGAGGAAGCGCATGCTGTACGGCGTCGGTCCGAACAGCACCTGGATCCCGGTGAGCAGCGTGATGTAGCTGGTGCGTCCGTACTCGTCGCCTGCGACGAAGTAGTCGTACTGCCCGACCGGGACGCCTGTGACGAGGTCGCGGGTCCGCAGCGCGCGGCTCAGGTCGTACGCTTCGTCGCCGCTGAGCATGGCCACCGACTCGTCGTCATGCAGCGGCGTGTTGACGACGAACAGCGCGCCGACGGCCACGATGCGTGCAATCAGGGCGACGGCGAGGACGATGCGCAGCGTGCGGCGATCGCCGGCGGGAAGCCCGCGGCCCGCGAGCTTAAGAACGATTGCCCCGAGCACGACGCACCACGCTGTCAGAGGTGACAGGGTGTACAACGCTCCCGCTACGACACCGAGCACTACGGCTTGCCCTGAGCGAGCGTGAGCGAGTCGAAGGGCCATTTATGCGTGTCAGTATGCCATTACAATCGCAGGATGGCTGCGACCGAACACTGGCCTCGTTTCGACAATCCCGCCTGGCCGGATACATACGCGACGCTGCACATGTGGACGCAGATCGTCGGCAAGATCCGGTTGAAGCTCGCGCCGCCGGTCAATCACTGGTGGGGCGCGGCGCTTCAGCTGGACGCCCGCGGTCTGACGACGCTGGCGATTCCGTACGACGGCTCGACGTTCGAGATGACGCTCGACTTCTGCGCGCACGAGCTGCAGATCCGCATGAACGACACGCGGCTGAAGATCGTGAAGCTCGAGCCGAAGTCCGTCGCCGACTTCTACAGGGAGACGATGGCGGCGCTCGCGGAGCTCGGCGTCGCGGTGAAGATCTGGACGATGCCCGTCGAGATCCCGAATCCGATCCGCTTTACAGAGGACACGACACACCGGTCGTATGACGCCGCCGCCGCGAGCATCTGGTGGCGCGCGATGGCGCGGAGCGCGGCGGTGATGAATGAGTTCCGCGCGGGCTTCGTCGGCAAGTCGAGCCCCGTGCATTTCTGGTGGGGCGCGTTCGACCTCGCCGTCACGCGGTTCAACGGCAGGCGCGCGCCGGAACGCGCGGGCGCGGACGCGATGACGAAAGAAGCGTACTCGCACGAAGTGATCAGCGCCGGTTTCTGGCCGGGCAGCGGGACGCTCGACGAGCCGGCGTACTACGCGTACGCGGCGCCGGAGCCGCAGAGATTCAAGGACGCGCGGGTGCGTCCGGCCGCCGCGTACTACGGCGACGCGGGCGCCGGCGGCGAGTTCTTCCTGAAGTACGAGGACGTGAGGACCGCGGCGTCGCCCGGGCAGGCGCTGCTCGACTTCCTGCAGTCGACGTACGAAGCCGGAGCGATCGCGGGCGGGTGGAACCGGAAGGAGCTGGAACGATGAGCGGCGGCGCGTGCGAACACATCGACGCGGTTGAAGACATCAAGGGCCCGAAGAAACACGTCTGCGACGAGTGCGTGAAGATCGGCGGCACCTGGGTGCATCTGCGGACCTGCCAGGAATGCGGCGGGACGCACTGCTGCGACAACTCGCCGAACCGTCACGCGACGAAGCACGCGAAGGCGGCCAGGCACCCCGTGATCGCGTCGGCGGAGCCCGGCGAACGCTGGCTGTACTGTTATCCGCACGACGCGTTCGCGGAGTATTAGACGAAGCCGCGTTTGCGGAGCGCAAAGACATGTAATAAGGTTCGAAGACTATGGCTAACGAATCGAAGTGCCCCGTCACGCGCGGTCCTCATCAACTGCAGCAGGGCCCGCAGAACCGCGACTGGTGGCCCAACGCACTGGAACTGAAGATCCTCCAGCAGGATCATCCCGGCGCCAGCCCGATGGGCGAGTCGTTCGACTACGCCGGGGAATTCAAGACGCTCGACCTCAACGCGCTCAGGAAAGACGTCATCGCCGTCCTGACGACGTCGCAGGACTGGTGGCCCGCCGACTACGGCCACTACGGTCCGCTGATGATCCGCATGGCGTGGCACAGCGCCGGCACGTACCGCATCAGCGACGGCCGCGGCGGCGCCGGCGCGGGCCTGCAGCGCTTCGCGCCGCTCAACAGCTGGCCCGACAACGCCAACCTCGACAAGGCGCGGCGGCTGCTGTGGCCGGTCAAGCAGAAGTACGGCCGCAAGATCTCGTGGGCCGACCTGATGGTCTTCGCCGGCAACTGCGCGCTCGAGTCGATGGGCTTCAAGACGTTCGGATTTGCCGGCGGCCGCGCGGACGTGTGGGAGCCCGACGAGACGTACTGGGGCACGGAGCGCGAGTGGCTCGGAGACAAGCGCTACAGCGGCGACCGTCAGCTCGCCGATCCGTTCGGCGCCGTGCAGATGGGCCTCATCTACGTCAACCCGGAAGGTCCCAACGGCAACCCCGATCCCGTCAAGGCCGCTCGCGACATCCGCGAGACGTTCCGCCGCATGGCGATGAACGACGAAGAGACCGTCGCGCTGATCGCCGGCGGACACACGTTCGGCAAGACGCACGGCGCATCCGCCCAGAAGTACGTCGGGCCGGAGCCCGAAGGCGCGGCCATGGAGATGCAGGGCCTCGGCTGGTCCAGCAGCTATCTGACCGGCAAGGGCGGCCACGCGTTCACGAGCGGCCTCGAAGGCGCGTGGACGACGAAGCCGACGCGCTGGAGCAACGACTTCTTCAAGCACCTCTTCACCTACGAGTGGGAGCTGACGACGAGCCCCGCGGGCGCCAAGCAGTGGATTCCGAAGAACGGCGGCGGCAAGGACACCGTGCCCGATGCGCACGACCCGTCGAAGAAGCACACGCCGGTGATGCTGACGACCGATCTGGCGCTGCGCATGGATCCGGCGTACGAGAAGATCTCGCGCCGCTTCTACGAGAATCCCGATGCGTTCGCGCTGGCGTTCGCGAAAGCGTGGTTCAAGCTTACGCACCGCGACATGGGTCCGATCGCGCGCTACCTCGGCAAGCTGGTCCCGAAGGAGCCGCAGATCTGGCAGGACCCGGTTCCGAAGTCCACGTACAAACTGACGCCGAAGGACACGGCGAACCTGAAGGCGAAGATCCTCAAGTCTGGCCTGACGGTGTCGCAGCTCGTCTCGACGGCGTGGGCGTCGGCGTCCACGTTCCGCGGCACGGACAAGCGCGGCGGCGCCAACGGCGCGCGCATCCGCCTCGCGCCGCAGAAGGACTGGGCGGCCAACGAACCGGCCGAGCTCGCCAAAGTGCTCGACGTCTACGAGAAGATTCGCAGGGACTTCAAGAAGGTCTCCCTCGCGGATCTCATCGTCCTCGGCGGGTCGGTCGGCATCGAGCGTGCGGCGAAGAAGGCGGGCTTCGACATCAAGGTGCCGTTCATGCCGGGCCGCGCAGACGCGACCCAGGACATGACGGACGTCGAGTCGTTCGCGGTGCTCGAGCCGAAAGCCGACGGCTTCCGCAACTACAACGCCCACGGCCCGCACTGCCCGGCCGAGCACCTGCTGCTCGACAAGGCGCGGCTGCTCGGCGTCAACGCGCCGGAGATGACGGTGCTCGTCGGCGGCCTGCGCGTCCTCGGCGCCAACCACAAGGGATCGCCGGTCGGCGCGTTCACCAAGCGTCCGGGCATGCTGACGAACGACTTCTTCGTCAACCTGCTCGACATGAAGACGGTGTGGAAGCCGACCTCCGACACGGGCGAGCTGTTCGAAGGCAAGGACATCAACAGCGGGGCGGTGAAGTGGACCGGCAGCCGCGCGGATCTCGTGTTCGGCTCGAACTCGCAGCTGCGTGCGATCGCCGAGGTCTACGCGTGCAAGGACGCTCAGAAGAAGTTCGTGAGCGACTTCGTCACCGCGTGGGTGAAGGTGATGAACCTGGATCGCTTCGATTTAGCGCGTTAGGTAGTCGCCGAACGTCAGCGCGAGAAGAATCGCAAGCCAGAGCAGTCCCCCGAAGGCAATCAGCCACGTCAGACGGGAGCTGCTTCTGGCGTGCATGAAGAACCACACCACCAGCGTCGCCTTCAGGCCGGCAATCGCCAGCGCAGCGACGGTGTTCAGCTTCCCGAGATCGAAATACGCCACCTGCCACGTCAGATACGTGCACACGATCAGAATCGTGAAGATCACGTAGTAGACGCGCGTGGGGCCGGCGGCGGCGTGAGCGCGCGTGTCAGTGGACATGGCGGCCAATCAGATAGAGCAGCGGGAAGAGGAAGATCCACACGATGTCGACGAAGTGCCAGTAGAGCCCGCTCACTTCGATCGGGTTCGGGTACTCGGGCGTGATCTTGCCCCGCCACGACATCCACACCATCACGCTCATGATGCCGAGGCCGATGATCATGTGCAATGCGTGCAGCCCCGTCATGACGAAATACAGCGAGAAGAAGATCTGCGCCTGGAAAAAATATTCCTTCTGGAACTCGAAGCCGTGCGCGGGAATGTGGTGCTCGATGTACTCGGTCCAGTACTCGTAGCTCTTGATGCCCAGAAACACGCACCCGAGCGCCATCGTCGCCAGCAGCAGCAGGATCAGCGCGCGGCGGTTGCCGGTTTCGGCCGCGTGGACCGCCAGCGCCATCGTGAGGCTGCTCGTGATGAGGACGACCGTGTTCGTCGTGCCGGCCCAGACGAGCAGTTCGTGGCTGCCCGCGGTGAACGCGGCCGGATACCAGCTGCGATAGACCGAGTACACCAGGAAGAGGCCGCCGAAGAAGAGGATTTCGGTGACGAGGAACAGCCACATCCCGAGCGACGCGACCTCGCGCTGCTGGGTGAGGTCCTCGAACTGGTGCGCCAGCGCGCCGTGATGCGTATGGCTAGACAACGCGCGGCTCCGCGCCCTGGACGGACGGATAGTCGTACGGCTCCCAGTCGACGGTCGGCGGGTGTTCGAAATTTTCCGTCGGCGGCGGCGACGTCGTCGTCCACTCGAGACCGACGGCGCCCCACGGGTTCGAGCCCGCGAGAGGACCGTAGCGGAGGGACCACATGAGATAGCACATCGGGATGAGATAGCCGATGCCGAGAATCGACGCGCCGGCCGACGACAGCACGTTCAGCACCTGAAAGTCGGGAGGATACGCATGGTAGCGGCGCGGCATCCCGAGGTAGCCCAGCACGAACTGCGGGAAGAACGTCAGGTTGAAGCCGATGAAGATGATGCCGGCGCTCAGCTTGGCGAGTCCCTCGTTGTACAGACGCCCCGTCATCTTCGGCCACCAGAAGTGCAGGCCGCCGAGATAGCCCATGATGGCGCCGCCGACCATGATGTAGTGGAAGTGCGCGATGATGAAGTAGGTGTCCGTGACGTGCACGTCGACGCCGACCGCCGCGAGAAACAGCCCTGTCAGCCCGCCGATCGTGAACAGCCCGATGAAGCCGTAGGAGTACAGCATCGGCGTCTCCCAGGACACCGACCCTCGATACATCGTCGCCGTCCAGTTGAATACTTTGACCGCCGACGGAATCGCGACGAAGAAGCTGAGGATGGAGAAGATCATGGCCGCGTAGACCGATTCGCCGGCCACGAACATGTGATGGCCCCAGACGAGGAAACTGAGCACGGCGATTGCGACGCTCGCGAAGGCGACGAACTTATAGCCGTACACTTCCTTGCGGCAGCCGGCCGCGACGAGCTCGGAGACGACGCCCATCGCCGGCAGGACCATGATGTAGACGGCCGGGTGAGAGTAGAACCAGAACATGTGCTGGAAGAGCACGGGGTCGCCGCCGTAGCGCGGATCGAAGAACCCGAGATGGAAGAGGCGCTCGACGGCGACGAGCGCGAGGGTAATCGCGATGACCGGCGTGCCGAGCACGAAAATAATCGACGTGGCGTACATCGACCACAGGAAGAGCGGCATCCGGAACCACGTCATGCCTGGCGCCCGCATCTTGTGTATCGTGACGATGAAGTTGAGGCCGGTGAGGATTGAGGAGAAACCGGTGATGAATATCCCCACGGCCGTCGGTATCACGTTCGTTGTCGACGATACGGTGCTGAAGGGCGTGTAGAACGTCCAGCCGGTGTCGACGCCGCCGTTGACGAGCGCCCACAGCGTGAACAGCCCGCCGAGCATGTAGATGTACCAGCTCGCGAGATTCAGCTTCGGAAACGCGAGATCCTTCGCGCCGATCATGATCGGGACGAGGAAGTTGCCGAGCACGGCCGGAATGGAGGGGATGAGGAAAAAGAACACCATCATCACGCCGTGCATCGTGAAGAGCTTGTTGTAGGTGTCGTCCGACACGAGATCGCCGGCCGGCGTCGCAAGCTCGAGACGGATGAGGACCGCGAACGCGCCGCCGACGAAGAAGAAGAACGTGACGCCCACCAGATAGAGCAGCGCGATGCGCTTGTGATCGCGCGTCAGCAGCCACGACTTGATGCCGTAGCCGTCGTTCAGATAGTGGCGCGCCGGCGCCGCGGAGGTGTGTGGTGTGTGCTGCGCTGGCATGGCTTACGACCCCGGTTTCGGCGCAGGCCTGGGCAGCGACTTCACGTACTCGACGAGCGCGAGCAGCTGTTCCTCGCTGACCTGACCCTGGAATGTCGGCATGATGGGCTGATAGCCCGCGACGATCTTCGCCGCGGGATTGAGAATGGACTC
>DATNBT010000183.1:0-2804 GCA_035571855.1 Vicinamibacterales bacterium | reverse complement strand
CACGCTTCCCCAACTCATCGAGGAGCAACGGCAGATCAATCTACTCTACGACGCGCAAGCCGAGGCCACGAAGCGCGCCGCCGCCGAGCAGCAGCGGGAAACGTTCGCCAGCATCTCGCTCGCGACGGAATCGGCGAACGCGCATACCCTCGCGCAGCAGCAGCAACTGGCGCGCGACCAACTGGCGGAGCAAGAGCGTGCCGAGATGCAGAAAGCCATGGACCAGCGGGCGATCGATGCCATGCTGGGCCTGAGCACGACGTCCGACGACATGACGATCGCGTTGCTCAACGAGAAGGACGCGGCCGAACAAGCCGCGCTCGCGGTCAACCAATTGGCGCAGTCGATCGACGCCGTGAGCAACGCCGTGAGCACGAGCAACGACATCATGGGCGTGACGGGCTCACAGGCCATTCTCAACCTGGCGAGCGGGTTCAATCAGAACAATCCCATTGGCCAAGGCACGCCGCCGCGCTTCGATCTCTCGCCGTTCAAACTCGACACGGTGGCGGGCGACGAAGCGGCGATCAGTTACTTGCAGGGCATCTACCAAAGCCTCGATCCGACGAACCCGAGCTATTCGGTGTACGTCGGCGAGATCAAGAACATCGTCGATCAGATTCGGAGTCTCGAGCAGCAGAACCAGGCCAATGGCGGGACAGGCTCGGCGCTCGGCGGCGGGAGTGCCAACCTCACCGCGGCGGCGACCGGTAGCGGGCGCGACTTTGGCTCCGTCACGCAGATCAGCGGCGCGCAGGCCGATTCACTGCTCGCTCGTGCCGACACGACCAACTATTACCTGCGCGCGATCGAAGAGCATACGGCGCGCATGGCCGTTCTGGGCGGCGGAGCCAGCCTGTCAGTGCCGGGCTACCAACCAGGCCCGCAGAGCTTCGTCGGGGCCACGGTCTTCTACATCACGCTCGACACCGGCGGGACCGAAGCCTTCTTGGCGGCGATCGACAATCCGCGGTTGGCACGCATCCTCGACACCGTGACGGGCCGCGGCTTGGGGCGGGGCCGCGCCACCGTCGGCGCGCCGCGGAGCTGAGACACGGCCATGCCGTTTCTGCCCGGCACCGTGGTCAAACTCTTCGACAACGTCGAAGCGAACGGCGGGCAGGCCCTCTGTTCCGTCGATTGGATCATCGGAACGCTCGAATGGCAAGACGCGGTCTCTGGCGCGTCGTCGTCGTCCCGCGGGTACGCGCGGTTTCAGGTGCCGATTGATTCCCGCGCGGTCCAGTCGGCAGCGATTTTGAACGTCATCCGGATCGACGAGCCGACACCGGACGGCGCCGGCGGATATACGACGACGACGTGGGAATATCGGATCACGCAACTCGACGACTCCAAGGGGCCGTTCGTGACCGTCACCGCCTCGCCAATCATCGAGGACGCGGGCCGGTTTCAGTTGCGCTCCGTCAACGGCGGCGTCCCGAGCAAATTAGTTGCCTTCGATCTGCTGTCGCCCGCTGACGTGCTCTCGCTCGTGGTCCTGCCGGCGATGACCGATGCGGGGATGCTCGGCATCACGCTCGGCACGGTCGATCCGGTCGGGCTCTACTCGTACTCGCAGTCGAACGTCACGCCCTTGGGCCTCATCGCTTGGCTCGAGCAACAGACGCAGGCCGAATGCTGGCTCGAACGGGTGAGTGGATCGGCGTGGACGCTCAACCTGGGGACGCGCGGATCGGCGGCGCCGAATCCGGTGGTTCACGTCGGGCGGAACGTGACGAGGGTGCTCGACCGCACGATCCTCGTCGACGACAGTTTCGCGAACCGCGTCGAGCCGAGTGGTGTCACGGCCTCTGGTGAAACCGAACCGACCCACATGGGCGGCGCGCTGTGGGATGCCGGCGGCACCTCGGGCGTCGGCGGGCGCGTCCTCGCCATCGCGGACCCCGATGGCGGCCTGCCGCCGATCACGGCGGACGATCAGCTGAACGGCACCGAAGCGCTGACGGCGAACACCCCTCTCACGTTTGCGACGAGCGGCCCGGTCCTGTCGCCCGTGTTCGACACGACGCGCCGCTATCTCTGGTGGATCGAAGGCGGGGAGACGTTGAAGGGGCGCGACGTCGAAAGCGATACGATCGTCACGCTCAATCTCGCGCAGGGCGGCAACGTGCTCGCGATGGGCTACGATCACTCGGTCGACCGATTAGTGATTGCGTATGCCAATCTCAGCACGGTCCTGCTGGTCAACCCGGCGACGCCGGCCATTGCGACGACGCTCACGCCGTCGGCTAACGCCGTCTCGCTCTCGGTCGTGCCCGAAATATCGCGGGCGTATGTGAGTCTGAACGGGGCGTTCACGTTCGTCGTCAACACGAGCGCGGGCACGGGCGCGACCTGGACGAGCGGCCCGGGCGGGTCGGGGATGCGGCACCTATATCACACTGCGGCGAATCGCATCGTCGCGTACACGCCGGGGGCCACGGCATTGAGCGTCTGGGCGGCGCCTGCCGGTGTGGTCGTCACGGCAAGTCTCGCGATCGGCCAAGCCTTTGCCGTCGCCGAGGACGCGGGGCAAAGCACGATGGGGATCGTCGCGACCGGCGCCCTCAAGTGGGGCACGTTGACGGTGAGCGGCACGCCGGCGTTCTCGGGTTTCGCGACCATGCCCGCCGCGCCGAATATCGCGCTGTCGCCGGATGCCGTGCTCTCCGCGGGGGGCCGATTCTACATCGTGGGGAACTCTGGCCGGTATGTCGTCGGCTGGACGGGCGCGGCGTATACCGGTGCTGTCGGCGACCTAGGGTCCGTGCTGACGCTCTACGCGTTGGAGCGCGGGCCGACGA
>DATNBT010000182.1:0-7443 GCA_035571855.1 Vicinamibacterales bacterium | reverse complement strand
GGGATTGGGGATTAGATCGGCCGGAGTCCGTCGATGAGGTAGTCGGCGAAGCGCGTCGCGATTTCGTCGGACGTCGAGGGGCCGTTGGGATTGAACCACTTCGCGATCCAGTTGACGGCGCCGAGCATGGCAAAGCCAATCAGCTTGGGGTTCGTCGTCTTGAAAGCGCCGGTCGCGATGCCTTCTTCGAGGATCATCCGCATGCCGTGATCGAACTTGTCGCGGCGGGTGATGACCGCGCGGCGGTGCGCCGGCGTCAGCGCTTCGAGGTCGACGAGCAGCGCCGTCCCGTGCAGTTCGTCGAGAATCACGTGCACGGCGGCATGAATCAGCCGCCGGAGCTTGGCTTCCGGCGGCGCCGTCCCGCGGCACGTCTGGTCCATCAGCTCCTGGAGCCGGTCGTGCGAGTACTCGTGACACGCGAAGAGAATCTCTTCTTTGCTGCGGAAGTAGTAATAGAGGTTGCCCTTGTTCATCTGCAGGGCCGCGGCGATCTGTTCGACGGTCGCGCCGTGATAGCCGAAGCGCCGGAAGGCGGCGGATGCGCTCTTGAGGATGTCGATGCGGGTGGCCGCGCTGATCTCGCTGCGGCGCCCCTCTTTCAGCCGCCGCCGGGGACGCCGCCGCTTCGCCTTCGGGGCTGGAGTAGAATCGGCCGTTTCCACTGCAGTGCTATTTTCCTTCACCTTCCTCGGTCATAGCACGTTCCTTTTTCGGACCACGACCGGCAAGCGGCTGCTCGTCGATCCCTGGCTCGAGACCAACCCGGCGTGCCCCCCGGAATTCCGCGGGTTCAACGCTGTCCGCGAACTCGACCTCATGCTGCTGACGCACGGCCATCGCGATCACACGGCGGACGCGGTCGGCATCGCCCGCGCGACCGGCGCGCAGGTGATCGCGCCGTACGAGCTCGCCGTCTGGCTGGAAGAGAAGGGACTGAAGCGCGTCGCGGCGATGAACCCCGGCGGCACGCGGTCGTCGCTCGGCCTGACGATCACCATGGTGCAGGCCGTGCACAGCAGCTCCATCGAGGACGAGACGCCGCCGCGCTACGCCGGCGTCGCGAGCGGCTACGTCATCCGCTTCGAACACGGGCTGACGATCTACTACGCCGGCGACACGGCGCTCTTCGGCGACATGCGGACCATCGGCGAGATCTATCGTCCGTCGATCGCGTTTCTGCCGATCGGCGACGTCTACACGATGGGACCCGAGCACGCCGCGATCGCGTGCGCGATGCTCGGCGTGAAAGACGTCGTGCCGATGCACTACGGCACGTTCCCGGAGCTGACCGGAACGCCGGAGAAGCTGCGTCAGCTCGTCAGCGCGGCCGGCGTGCGCGTCATCGAACTCGCGCCGGGTGATTCGTTCGACTGACGCCGATCGAAGAACATCGCCAGCGTCATGAGGATGACGACGACGACCGTCGTCCAGGCGATGACGTTGAACGTCCGCGAGTTCGTGTGTTCGCCCATCAGCTCGCGGTCGTTCGTCAGCAGCAGCATGAAGATCAGCACGAACGGCAGCACGACGCCGTTGACGACCTGCGAGAGCACCGACACGTAAATCAGCGGCAGCCGCGGAATGAGCAGCGCGCCCGCGCCGACGACGATCAGCACGGTGTAGAGCCAGTAGAACACCGGCGCTTCGTGGAACTTCTTGTCGAGCCCCGATTCGAAGCCGAGGCCTTCGCACACGGCGTACGCCGTCGAAATCGGCAGGACCGACGCCGCGAAGAACGACGCGTTGAACAGCCCGAACGCGAACAGCAGGTACGCGTATTCGCCCGCCAGCGGCCGCAGCGCCTGGGCGGCGTCCGCGGCGCTGCCGATGTTGTAGTGCCGCGTCGCGTAGAGCGTCGCCGCGCAGGCGACGATGATGAACCAGGCGACGACGTCCGTGAAGACGCAGCCGAGAATCACGTCCCACCGCGACGCGCGGTACTGCTTGGCCGTGATGCCTTTTTCGACGACCGAGGCCTGCAGATAGAACTGCATCCACGGCGCGATCGTCGTGCCGATCAGGCCGACGACCGTGAAGAGATACCCGTAGTTGCGGATGCCGCTCGCCTCGGGGCGCGTCACCGTCGCGAAGAACGCCGCCTTCCAGTCGGGATGCGCCAGGACGCCGGCGATGATGTAGCAGACGTAGAACGCGGACGCGGTGAGAAAGATCTTCTCGATGCTCGCGTACGTGCCGCGCACGACGAGCCCCCAGACGAGCAGCGCGCACACCGGCACGACGATGTACTTCGACCAGCCGAACAGCTGCAGGCTGCTCGCGATGCCGGCGAACTCGGCGACGATGTTGCCGTAGTTGGTGATGACGAGCGTCACCATGACGAAGAACGTGATGCGGAACCCGAACTCCTCGCGGATCAGGTCCGACAGGCCCTTGCCCGTCACGGCGCCGAGCCGCGCGCACATCTCCTGCACGACGATCAGCGCGATCGTGATCGGGATCATCGTCCACAGCAGCGTGTAACCGAACTGCGCGCCCGCCTGCGAGTACGTGAAGATGCCGCCGGCGTCGTTGTCGACGTTCGCCGTGATGAAGCCGGGGCCGACGACGGCGAGGACGAGCAGCAGTCGAGCCTTCCAGCTCTTGAGCCAGGATCGCATCGCCGCCTACTTCGCGTGCCGCAGCATCGTGATCACGTCGTCGGCCGTGATGATGCCCGCGAGACGCTGATCCTGGTCGATGACGGCCAGCGTGACGAGGTTGTATTTGTCGAACAGGCCGGCGACTTCGTCGTCGGGCGTGTCGGGGTAGCAGGTGACGGCCTCTTCGCGCAGTGCCCAGAGGCGCGCGTCCGGCGCCGAAAGCGCAATCTTCACGAGCGGCACGGCGCCGGTGATTCTGTACGCGACGTCGTAGATGTAGATCGTCGCGAGCGCTTCGCGCGTGCCTTCGAACTTCTTCAGCGCGTCGATCGCGTCGGTGACCGTCAGGTTGTCCGCGACGGCGATGAACTCGGTCGTCATGCGGCCCGCCGCCGTGTTCTTGCCGAACTCGAGGAGCTGGCTGACTTCGATGCGCTCCTCCGGCTCCATCTCCTTGAGGATCTGGCCCGAGCGATCTTCCGGCAGCTTCTCGAGGAGGTCGGCCGCCGCGTCGGGGTCCATTTCCTCGACGATGTCCGCGGCGCGATCCGAGTCGAGGGACTCGACGATCGAGACCTGGACTTTCGGATCGAGCTCTTCGAGCGCCTCGGCGGCGACTTCCTCGTCGATCGTCTCGAACACGGCTTCGCGCTCGGCCGGCGGGAGGTCCTCGACGATGTCCGCGATGTCGGCCGGGTGGAGCTTCGAGAGGCCTTCGTAGACGATCTTCAGCTTCACGCGCCGGGACGGATCGGTCTCGAGCAGATCGACGTACTGCCACGGGATGACGCGCGGCGGAATCCGCTCGAGCAGGGCGCGCATGGTGAACGACGGCACGACGCCTTTGGTGAGGCGCCGGATCGCGCCGCGGGCGCCGACGTCGACGGCGATGACGCTGAGGTCGAGGTGGCTGTTGACCGGCGTCGAGTCGAGCTCGACGTCGTTGACGCGGACGACCTTCCGTCCGTGGACGTCGATGATCTGCTGGTCGAGCAGATCGCGCTTGAGCAGCAGCACGCCGTCCGAGGGGGAGAACCTGTCCCACCTGGCCGAGTCGTCGATCGTGCGAACGGTCGGGCCGGCGGACTTCAGCGAGGCGGCGGGCAGCACGCGCTCGCCGTCGGGCGTATGGACGAGGAGAAACGCTATGCGAGTGGGGTGTTCGCCGGGAGCGATCGCGACTTCGCGCACACGCCCACGGACGGTGCCTGAGGCATCCCGCACGGTGGCGCCGAGCAGTTCGGAGAGAGCGACGAGGGACATTGCGGCAATTCCGGCATTTGTGCGACAGCTCAGAATAGCAGCATTTGCATGGACTTGGCGGCTCTTATCGGGTTATCCTGAAGGGCCTTTTGAGACTGGTTCTCAGTTTACAAAGCGGCACGCACTCTTAAATCGGAGCGACATGGCCTTTCTCAACGAGCACGCCGTGTGGGCGCACGGCCCGTTCTACTTCTACGTTCTGCTGACGCTGATCGACACGCACATCACGACGACGTGCGTCACGCTGTACCTGCATCGTGCCCAGACGCATCGCAGCATCAAGTTTCATCCGATCATCGAGCATCTGATGCGGCTCTGGCTGTTCCTCCGCACGGCCATGCCGACCAGGGAGTGGGTGGCGGTGCATCGCTGCCATCACGCGTACGTCGACAGGGAAGGCGATCCGCACAGCCCGATCTTCTTCGGCATCTGGCGCGTGGTGCTCTTCGGGACGAAGCTCTATCACGACGCGGCGCACGATCCCGAGATCATCGAGCAGTACGGCAAGGGGACGCCGCAGGACTTCATCGAGCCGCTGTATCACCACGCCTCGCTCATCGGCCCGGTCATCACGCTCCTGACGAACGTGGCGCTGTTCGGCACGTGGGGCATCGGCATGTGGCTCGTCGAGATGGCGTGGATTCCGTTCTTCGCGGCCGGCGTCATCAACGGGCTCGGCCACTGGTGGGGCTATCGCAACTTCGAGACGCCCGATCACTCGCGCAACCTGCCGGGCCGCATCTGGTCGCTCCTCACCTGCGGCGAAGCGCTGCACAACAACCATCACCACATTCAGAACGCGCCGAAGTTTTCGATGCGGCGCGGCGAGATCGACCTCGGCTACTACTACTACCGCGCGCTGCGTGGCGTAGGACTCGCGACCGAGCTGCACGAACGGCACGCCGAAGCGGCGTAACGATCACGTACGAGCCACAGAGCCACAGAGCCTCGGTGGCCCGTACGTCTACTGGATCGTGATGCTTCCCTGCAGGCCGGCCACGTTCGGCAGGTCGTGGTCATGGAATCCGCACACGCTGCGGTTCGTGACCATGTTGCCTGTCTGCCGCTGCTGACCGGCGCTCAGAAATCCCACCTGGTTAATCTCGGGACAGTCGGTGTGATCCGGATGCGGATCCGAGGTCATGTTGTGCGACTGGTTGTCGTTGTTGATGAACGTCACCTGGCTGCCGCGCGCCACGATGATGTTCTTCGGCGACACGACGCTGCCGCTGATCGTGATCGTCGTGGTGCTGACGGCGCCTGACGGCGTCGTCGCCGGGCTCGACGGAGAGGAGGGGCTCGACGAGCTCGACGACGAACTGCCGCAGGCGGCGGCCGCCAGGGCCGCCGCGAGGAGAAGGCGCAGCTTCATGCCCACATTAGACCTGAAAACGCGCCCGCGGTTACATGGTCAGTAGGGATAGCCTCCGGTCCCCGGTGTCCCGGGATCGCCGGTCGTCGCCATGTTGATGCTGCCGAACATCGTCGTCGGATGAATCGTGCAGTGATACTGGCCGCCTGCGGACGTCAGCGTCATCTGCTTGCTCGTCGCGCCGGGGCCGATGTCGCCGCTGTCGAACGAGCCGTCGTTCATCACGATGTGATGCACCGTGTTGTCGCCGTTCTTCCAGACGACCGCTCCGCCCGTCGTGATGGCGGCGGGATTGGGCGAGAACGAGAGCTCGTTCTTCTGGCCCATGATCGTGAGAACCGTCGCGCCTGCGGGCGCTGGTGTGCTGGTGGTGGCCGGCGTGGGTGCACTGGGGCTGCTCGACGCGCTCGAGGAGCCGCCGCCGCTGCACGCACCGGCTGCGATGGAGAGGAGAACGATCGCGAGAGTCCTGAATCGCATGACTCCGCACTGAGCAAGCCGGGTGCCGCGCGATCTCCGGCGCGAATTCGCGAAAAGGCGCGCGCGCCTCTTACCGAACTCGTACGGGTTTTCGTTTTAGGAATCCAGGCGATATTTCGCCAGGTAGTACGAGAGCGCGCGCTGGCTGATGCCCATCAGCTCCGCTGCGTCTTTCTTTATGCCCGCGGCGCTGTCGAGCGAACGGCGGATCGTCTCGCGCTCCACCCACTCGATGTTCTGCCGCAGCTTCAGCGACGGCAGCGACGAGGGCTGGGACGTAATCGCGCCGATGACCGAGATCGCGCGCGCCGCGATCACCGGGCCCGGCGACAGGACGACCGCGCGCTCGATCGTATTCTCCAGCTCGCGGACGTTGCCCGGCCAGTCGTACTGCTGCAGGCTCGCCAGGACGCCGTCCTCCATTTTCTCGATGCGCCGTCCCGTGCGGTGCGAATGCTTCATGACGAAGTGATCGACGAGCGCGGGGATGTCGTCGCGGCGCTCGCGCAGCGGCGGAATCACGATCGGGATGACGTTCAGCCGGTAGAACAGATCCTCCTGGAACTTGCTCTCGGCCACCATCTGCCGCAGGTCGCGGTTCGTCGCCGCGATGACGCGCAGGTCGACGCGCTCGCTCCGCTCCGAACCGAGCGGCTCGAACTCGCGCTCCTGCAGGACGCGCAGCAGCTTGCTCTGCAGCGTCGGGCTCATCGTCCCGATCTCGTCCAAAAAGATGGTGCCGCCGTCCGCCAGCGCGAACTTGCCCTTCTTGGTCGTCGTCGCGCCGGTGAACGCGCCGCGGACGTGGCCGAACAGCTCCGACTCGAGCAGCGTCTCGGGAATCGCGGCGCAGTTGACCTTGATGAGCGGCATGTCGCGCTGCGCGCTGCGATCGTGAATCGCGCGGGCGACGAGCTCCTTGCCGGTGCCGGTTTCGCCCGTGATGAGGACGGTGCTCTTGGTGGCCGCGACCAGTTCCGCGCGCTGGATGACTTCGACCATCGCCTTGCTGCGGCCGATGATGCCGTAGTGATCGAACTGCTCGTCGCGCTCGCTGAGCAGGTACCGGTGCTCGGTGCGCAGGCGCTGGTGATCGAGCGCGCGCCTGACGACGACGAGCATCTCGTCGATTTCGAAGGGCTTCTGCAGGTAGTCGAGGGCGCCGAGCTTCATCGCCTCGATCGCGCTTTCGACGGTCGCGTGCGCGGTCATCATCAGCACCTGCGCGCGTTCGACCTCCGGCGTCGAGTTGACGTACTCGCGAATCAGCTCGAGCCCCGTCAGCTCCGGCATGACGTTGTCGACGATCAGCAGGTCGAACGGCCGCTCGGCCAGCAGGCGCTGCGCCTCGCGCGCGCTCGTGGTGTCGGAGACGCGATGGCCGGCGTCGCGCAGCGCGCGCCCGAGCGATTTCAGGATTTTCTCTTCGTCGTCGACGAGGAGGATTGAGCCACGGATTTCAGTCATCGGTCGGCAGTCACCAGTCGGCAGTCATCGGTCGGAGGTCGTCCGCGTTCCCGGGTGTGACGCGCGGCCCTCAGGCCGCGCTTTCAGAATTATATGGAAGGTCGATGCGGATCTCGGTGCCCCGGCCCGGCGCGCTGGCGATGGTAATCGTGCCACCCAGTCCTTCGACGATGTTCTTGGAGATCGGCAGGCCGAGGCCCGTGCCGCCGCGTTTGGTCGTGAAGTAGGGGTCGAACACGTGCGAGAGATGCTCCGGGT
>DATNBT010000181.1:0-4361 GCA_035571855.1 Vicinamibacterales bacterium | reverse complement strand
CGATCGCGCTCGATCGCGAGATCCGTTTCCCACACTCCCTGGGGATGCTCTATTCCACCTTTACCGCGTACCTCGGCTTCTCCGTCAACGAGGACGAGTACAAGGTCATGGGACTCGCGGCGTACGGCCGTCCGACGATGGTCGATCAGGTGCGGAAGTTGATTCGCCGTACGCCGGACGGCGCGTTCGCGCTCGCGATGGAATATTTCGAGTATCAGACGACGGCCGATCGGTCGTACTCGTCGCGCTTCGTCGATCTCTTCGGCCAGCCGAGGAATCCGTACGAGCCGATCGACCTTGACAGCGACAACGGCCGCCGCTTCGCGGACTGCGCCGCGAGCATTCAACGCGTGCTCGAAGACGTGCTCGTCGGGCTTGCGGTGGATCTCCGCCGCGAGACGGGCCTGGCCGATCTGTGTCTCGGCGGGGGAGTCGCGCTCAACGGCCTCGCGAACGCGCGCATCCTCCGCGAGTCGGGATTCGAGCGCGTGTTCGTGCCGTCCGCGCCGGGCGACGCGGGCTGTGCGCTCGGCGCGGCGCTGTACGCGGACCGCATCTACTTCCGGAACGCCGATCGCGAGATCCCCGACCATCCGTTCTGGGGGCCGCCGGTGGACGCCGGCGAGCTCGCGCGAGCCGCGGCGGAAGACAATCACGCCGTCGAGACGCTCGACGAGCCCGCGATGCTCGAGCGCGTCGCCACGGAGCTCGCCGCGGGCCGCATCGCCGGCTGGATGGACGGCGCCGGTGAGTTCGGGCCGCGCGCGCTCGGCCACCGGAGCATTCTCGCCGCGCCGCACTCGCGCGCGACCCGCGACCGCATCAACCGCGACATCAAGTACCGCGAGGACTTCCGTCCGTTCGCTCCCGTCGTCGCCCGCGAAGACGCGGACGTGTTTTTCGAGCTGCCGCCCGGCGGCGCCCGCCTGGCGCGGTTCATGTCGGGCGTGTTTCCCGTGCGCGCCGAATGGCGCGAACGGCTCGCCGCGGTCACGCACGTGGACGGATCCGCGCGTGTGCAGGTGCTCGATCGCGACATGGCCCCGCGCCTGCACGCGCTGCTGCATGCGTACGGACGCCGGACCGGCGTGCCGGTGCTGTTGAACACGTCCTTCAACGTCGCGGGAGAGCCGATCGTCAGTCGTGCGCTCGAGGGCTATTCGACATTCCGCCGGTGCGGCCTGGATCTGCTCGTCGCCGGGCCGACGCTCGTGTCGAAGCGTGCCGCGTCGCAGGCCAAGACGATGGAAGAGCGGGTCGCGTCGTGGGTGTGACCCGCGGCGGCGGCATCAGGCGGCGGATTGTCGTGCTGGGATCGGCGGCCGGCGCGATCGGCGATCTGGCGCGCGGCCTGTGGCGCGGCGAGTCGGGCCGCCGCTGGCTCGTGCCGCTCGCAGTCTTCCTGTGCGTCATCGGACTCGTGCTGACGCTCGCAACGGCCGTCGAAGCGCTCGCGCCGTTTATCTACGCCATTTTCTGAACGTTGAACAGTGAACCGTGAACGACCGGACTGAGGCCGTCCGCCGCTTCTACGAACGAGCGCCGTTTCCCGGCTACCCGCCGAGCGACAGCCTTGCCGCCCTTCGCGCGCGCGCCCGCCGCAGTCCGTTCGCGGCGCTGCTCGATCGCTCCATCGCTGACGACGCGCGCATCGTCGACGTGGGCTGCGGCACGGGACAGATGTGCCTGTATCTCGCGCGGCCCGAGCGCACGGTCGTCGGCGTCGATGTGACGCGCGCGTCGCTGCAACTCGGCGCCGAGGCCGCCCGCCGCTTCGATCTCGAACGCGTCCGGTTCGTCGAGATGGACTTGCAGCGGCCAGGGCTGCTCGAGCAATCCTTCGACGTCGTCTACTCGTCAGGCGTCATTCATCACACCGCGAATCCGCGCGGGTCGTTCGCGAGCCTCGTGCGGCTCGTGAAACCCGGCGGCATGCTCGTCGTCGGCGTGTACAACACGATCGCGCGGGTGCCCACGCATCTCCGGCGCGCCATCGCCAGGCTGACGCGCTTTCATGTCATCCCGTTCGATCCCGTGCTTCGTGAACGCGACGCCGAGCCCGAGCGGCGCGCGGCGTGGCTGCGCGACCAGTATCAGCATCCGGAGGAGCACTGCCACTCGATCCGCGAGGTCCAGCGCTGGTTCGCCGAAAACGGCGTCGAGTACCTGCGCACGTACCCGAGCGCGGTGTTCGACGATGCGCCAGAGAACCTTTTTACGCCGGCCCCCGACGACTGGTGGCTCGAACGCGGGCTGGCGCAGCTCGGCTGGATGTCCTCGCTCGGAAGAGAAGGCGGCTTGTTTTTTACAATCGGAAGATGGGTCCCGGACTATGCACCTGGCCCCTTGATATGACCGAAGAGGAGCAGTGAGACCGCTTCGAGCAACGCGGTGGGCCGCGCGGGCTTTTCAAGGAAGGCTTCGTGCTCCCACAGGTCCGCCTTCTGAGTGAAGAGCTGATCGACAAATCCGGTGAAGTACAGGATCTTGCTGTCCGGATCGCGGCGGCGCAGTTCAGTCGCCACTTCGTCGCCCGTCATCTCCGGCATTCGCACGTCCAGCAGGAAGACATCGAACGGGCCTTGCTCTTCGGCAATCTGCAGGGCTTCTTCACCGTCGGACGTCGTGACTACTTCGTAGCCGGCACTCCGAAGGGCACGCGCCATGAGCAGCCGTATTCCTTCTTCGTCATCTGCAACGAGCACGCGTGGAGGTGCCTGCAGTGGCTGCGACCAGAGATGATCGCAATGCGAGCACGCGAACGCGGCTCCGCCGTCGTCGGTCCTCGTGCGCAGGACCTTTGTCGCGTGGCAGCGCGGACACTCGATCTCCGAATTGCGAAACCGATCGCCACGTGACGATTCGGCCTGTTTGAGGAGTGTTCGAGTGATCATCGAAGCGAGGATAGCTTAAGCTTCTCGCTGGTCGCGATCTTCTAAAATGTTCAGGAAAATCTGGTGGGCCCCCCGGGGATCGAACCCGGGACACCGTGATTAAAAGTCACGTGCTCTACCACTGAGCTAGGGGCCCGCTCGGCGGGAAACTCCTGACGATATCACGTATACTACAGGCCGCTCATGACCAAAGACACCACGCGCCTGGTCCTCGTCGTCGAAGACGACGTGTCCGTGCGGCGGCCGCTCGTGAAGTTCCTCGAGATGCACGGCTTCTCGGTGGTGACGGCGGAGACGGCCGATGAAGGGCTCGAGGCGCTCGGGAAAAATCGTCTCGTCGCCGCGGTCGTCGACCTTCGACTGAAGCGCGGCTCCGGCCGCGACGTCGTCGTCGCGACGCCGGCCGAGGTGCCGGTCATCATCTTCTCCGGCGTGCCGTCGGAGTCCGCGGAACTGGAACGTCTGCGTCCGCGGACGCGCCTGATCGAGAAGCCGTACTCGCTGGTGCTGCTTGTCGAGACGCTGGAAGAGATGCTCTCTGAATCGAAGGCCAGCTAGCCCGTCTGCCTGAAGGCGGACTCTACTTCAGTTTCACCGTCACCGACATTCCTTCCGATCCCGGCCGCACGATCGATGTGGCGATGGCCGGACTGTCGGCGATCGCCGCCAGAAAATCCTTCATCTCCGACTGCTTGTTCACGACGTTGTGCGCGAGGAAGAGCCCGCGCGGCGTGACGCGCGGGAACACGAGGTCGAAGAACTTCTTGTAGTCAGGCTTCCACGCGTCGAGGAACACGAAGTCGAACGTGCCGGCGATCTTCGGGATCTCCTTGAACGCGTCGCCGGAGATGACGGTGACGACATCGGAAAGGCCGGCGCGTCTGATGTTCTCGGCCGCGGCCTTCGCGCGCGGCGCGTCGTACTCGATCGTCGTGAGATGGCCGCCCGTCTGGCGCAGGCCGAGTCCGATCCAGATCGCGCTGTAGCCGTACGCGGCGCCGATCTCGAGCGCGTGCTTCGTGCCGCTGGTCATGACCAGCACGCGCATGAACCGTCCGTCTTCTTCCGAGACCGACAGTTGACCCGAGTCAATCTGCCGGATCGACGCGAGGATTTTCGCGGTGTCGGCGGGCACCTGCGCGCGCGCGGTGCCTGGCCACGAAGACACGAACAATACGAAGACGCACGAAGTGACTTTTCTCACGACAGACACTCGGACACCTTTCTGGCAATGGCGCGCGCGTCGGCGACGCAGTCGGGGATGCCGACGCCGCGGAAGCCGCTGCCGGTCACGTACAGGCCGGGCAGCACGGCGAGGCGGCGTTCGATCGCGGCCACGCGATCGAGGTGACCGACGTCGTGTTGCGCGCTCTTTCGTTCGAACCGATAGACGCGCGTCAGCAGCGGATCCCCGGTGATGCCGAGCAGCGGGCGCAGCGCGTCGAGCGCGGTCGCAACCAGCTCGTC
>DATNBT010000180.1:0-3203 GCA_035571855.1 Vicinamibacterales bacterium | reverse complement strand
GTCGCCGCCGGCGTCTCGCGCGTCGTCGCCGCGATTCAGGATCCGAACCCGCTCGTGAACGGCAAGGGCTTCGAGCATCTGCGCCGCCACGGCGTGTCGGTGGACGTCGGCGTGGCCGCGGAGGAATCGCGGAAGCTCAATCAGCCGTTCTTCACCGTCATGCGCGAGCGGCGGCCGTTCGTCGTCCTCAAGGCGGCCATCAGCGCCGACGGGTACATCGCGGAGGCGCCGGGGAAGCGGACGATGCTGACGTCGGCGGAAGCCGATCGGCACGCGCACCTGTTCCGCGCGGAGGTCGACGCGATTGCGGTCGGGTCGGAGACGATTCTCGTCGACGATCCGCTGCTGACGGCGCGCGGCGCGTACCGAGAGCGGCCGCTCATGCGCGTGATTTTCGACCGCCGGCTGCGCACTCCTGCGCACGCGGCCGTGCTCTCGACACTGGGCGCCGGGCCTGTCATGATCATGACTTCTCCCGCAGCCGCCGCGAGCGCAGAGCTGATCGCACCGCTCGAGGCGCGCGGCGCACGGATCGAGGTGGTCGACGGGACCGCGCTGCGGCCGTCGTTCGAGCGCCTCGCCGATCTGGGCATCGAATCGCTGCTGCTCGAAGGCGGCTCCGAGGTGCATGCGGCGGCGTGGGATGAAGATCTGGTGGACCTGGTCAGCATCTACGTCTGTCCGCGGGTGATCGGCGCGGGCGGCGTGCCGTTTCTCGGCGGGCGCGCGTTCGACCAGGGCGTGCTGATCGACCGCCGCGAGGAGCGGCTCGGTCCGGATAGATTGATTGAAGGATATGTTCACGGGCCTCGTTGAAGCCGTCGGAGAACTCGTCGAGCGCAAGCCGACCAGCGGCGGGTTCCGTCTGCGCATCGCGACCTCGCTGTCGGGAGAGCTGTCGCCGGGTGACAGCCTCGCGGTCAACGGCGTCTGCCTGACCGTGATCCTCGCCGAACACGGCGAGGTGCATGCCGACGTCGGTCCCGAGACCGTGCGCGTCACGACGCTCGGGTCCGTCGCGCACGGCGCGCCGCTGAATCTGGAACGGCCGCTGCGCGCCGACAGCCGGATGGGCGGACACTTCGTGCAGGGACACGTCGACGGCGTCGGACACATCGAAGAGATCCGGAAGACCGACGACTTCCACTGGGTGACGGTCAGCTTTCCTCGATCGCTCGCGCCCTACCTGATTCCGAAGGGTTCGATCGCCGTCGACGGCATCAGCCTCACCGTCGCCGGCCTCGGCGTCGACCGGTTCGACGTGATGATCGTGCCGTTCACGATGGCGCACACCAATCTCGGGCGCGCGCAGAAAAACGATCCGGTGAACCTCGAATGCGACATGGTAGGCAAGTACGTCGTCCGCGCAGCGGAACTCGCGGGTCTCAACTTCACGGCGCTCCAGCCGGGCGAGGTCACGCATTGAAGATCGCGAAGAAGAAAGGACCGTTCGCGCCGATCGAAGACGCGGTGGCGGCCATCCGCGCCGGCAAGATGGTCATCGTCTGCGACGACGAGAACCGGGAGAACGAAGGCGACCTGACGATCGCGGCCGAGAAGATCACGCCGGAAGCGATCAACTTCATGGCGCGCTACGGCCGCGGCCTGATCTGCCTGCCGATGACGCCCGAGCGTCTCGACGAGCTCGACGTTCCGCTGATGGTCCAGCAGAACAGCGCGACGTTCGGCACCGCGTTCTGCGTGCCGATTGAAGCCAAGGATTCGACGACCACCGGCATCTCGGCCGGCGATCGCGCGGCAACGGTGCTGGCGGCGATCAATCCGAAGACGAAGCCGTCGGATCTCGCGCGCCCGGGACACATGTTTCCGCTGCGGTCGCGCACGGGCGGCGTCATGGTGCGGGCGGGGCAGACGGAAGCCGCGGTCGATCTCGCGCGCATCGCAGGCCTCTATCCGGCCGGCGTCATCTGCGAAATCATGAACGAGGACGGCACGATGGCGCGCGTGCCGCAGCTGGCCAAGTTCGCGAAGCGGCACGGCCTGCTGATGATCACGATCGCGGATCTGATCAAATACCGCACGCGCACCGAATCGCTGGTCAAGCGCGTCGCGTCGGCGAAGATGCCGACCGACGAGTTCGGCGACTGGCGGATCTACGCGTTCGAGAACGCGATCGACCGGCAGACGCACGTCGCGCTGGTGAAAGGCGAGATCGGCAACGGCCGCGACATCATGGTGCGCGTCCACTCGCAGTGCCTGACCGGCGACGTCCTGCACTCGGCGCGCTGCGACTGCGGCGCCCAGCGCGATGCCGCGCTCGAGCGGATCGCCGCCGAAGGCCGGGGAATCCTCCTATATCTGCACCAGGAAGGCCGCGGCATCGGGCTCGCGAACAAGATTCGCGCCTACGAACTGCAGGACGAGGGCTTTGATACGGTCGAGGCCAACGAACGGCTCGGTTTTAAGGCCGATCAGCGCGATTACGGAGTCGGCGTCCAGATTCTCAGGGACCTCGGCGTGCGATCAATGCGCCTGCTGAGCAACAATCCGCGTAAACTAGTAGGGATCGAGGGCTACGGGTTGTCCGTGAGCGAGTGGCTGCCGCTGGAGATTCCGGCGTCCGAGTCGACCCGCCGCTACCTCAAGACCAAGAAAGAAAAGCTGGGCCATAAGCTCTCCAGCGTCTAGCGAGGATTTCGGTTCGCCATGAGTGTGAAAAGCCAGTTGAATTCCAGCCGCGACTTCCTGCTGACGGGAATGCGTGCGGCCGCGCGCGTCGGAACGCAGAACCCCAAGGCCGAGAAGGTGCTCCGGGCCAGTCTGGATCTCGTCGAGACCCTCGTCCGTCAGCCGCCGGAGAACGTCACGGTGACCGACCTCGAGACCACGATCAACGTCCTGTATCAGTCGATGCAGGAGATCGACGACGAAACGACGGCGTCCACCGCGTTCGTCCAGTCGATCAAGAACGCCGCCAGCCGCCTTCAGGAACTCCGCCGCGAGCTCGCGACCAAATAATGGAAGGCCGGGCCTGAAGGCCCGGCGCCACAGCCGGGATCGCGAAAAACTCACACCGTGTGCTACGATAACGGTTTGCGGTAGAGCGGGTTAGCGCCGATGTTCGAGTCTCTCAGCACACGCCTGCAGGACGTCTTCAAGTCGCTGCGCGGCGAAGCGAAGCTGACGCCGGAGAACATCGAAGCCGCGCTTCGCGAGATTCGTCTCGCGCTGCTCGAAGCCGA
>DATNBT010000179.1:0-4889 GCA_035571855.1 Vicinamibacterales bacterium | reverse complement strand
CGTCCCGGCCAGGTGTTCCTGCACCAGCCGGCGGACCGCCGAGGGCGCGAAGTAGCCGCGGTCGAGCGCACGGGAGGCGAGCAGCGTGTCGGCGAAGAGATCGCGCAGGTTGCCGCGGAACCAGACGTCGAGCGGCACGGCGAATCCCTGCTTCTTCCGGTCGATGAGTGAAGCGGGGAGCAGGCGCGCCGCGACTTCCTTCAACACGTGCTTGCGGCGGCCGTTCCGGATCTTCATCGCCGCGGGCAGCGTCAGCGCGAAGTCGATGACGTCGTTGTCGAGGAGCGGCACGCGCGACTCGATCGAGTGCGCCATGCTCGTGCGATCGACCTTCGTCAGGATGTCCTCGGGCAGGTAGGTCTCGATGTCGAACCGCATCATCTGGCTCGCCCACGGCAGGTGCGCGTAGCGATCGAAGACGGCGAGCACGCGCCGCTCGGGATCCGACCCGCCGATCGCGCCGCGCAGATCGGACGAGTAGAGCGCGCGCTTGTCGTCGGCGTTGAAGAAGCCGATGGCGTCGACGTAGCGGCCGCGCTCGTTGCTCGCGATATGCCGGAGAAAGCGCTTGCCCCTGGCGCCCTGCGGCAGCGTCCCGGCGACGATGCCGGCCACGTGCCGGATCGCCGGCGGCGCATAGCGATCGATCGCCGCGACGCGCGGATCCTGCAGATACCGGTCGTACCCGCCGAACAGCTCGTCGCCGCCGTCACCCGACAGCGTCACCGTGACGTGTTTCGACGCGAGCTGCGACACGTACCACGTCGGGATCGCCGACGCGTCGCCGAACGGCTCGTCGAAGTGCGACACGAGGGTGTCGAGAATCGCGATGCCGTCGGGCGTGACGACGTCCTCGTAGTGATCGGTGCCGTAGTGCTCCGCGACCTGGCGCGCGTACGTGAGCTCGTCGTACTGCGGCTGGTCGAAGCCGATCGAAAACGTCTTCACGCGGCCGCCCGACACCCTGCTCATCAGCGCGACGACGACGCTGGAGTCGATGCCGCCGGACAGGAAGGCGCCGAGCGGGACGTCGCTGATGAGATGCGCGCGGACGGCGTCCGTCAGCACCTGCTGCAAGGCGTCGACGGCGTCCGCGTCGCTGCCGCGGAACGATTCGTCGACACCCGGCGACCAGTACCGCTCGATCGTCACGCGTCCGTCGCGCCACGTCAGCGTGTGGCCGGGCGGGAGCTTGCTGATGTGCGCGAAGAACGACGCGTCCCGCGGCCCGTAGAGAAACGAGAGATAGTGATCGAGCGCCGCGGGGTCCAGATCGCGCGGCAGATCGGGCGCGCACAGAATCGATTTGATCTCGGAGCCGAAGTACAGGCGCCCGCCGGCCACGGCGTAGTGCACGGGCTTGATGCCGACGCGGTCGCGGGCGATCACGAGCTGCCGCGTCCGCCGGTCCCAGATCGCCAGGCCGAACATGCCGCGCAGCTTCGCGAACGCGCCGTGGCCCCACTGTTCGTACGCGTGGACGATGACTTCCGTGTCCGTGTGCGTGTAGAAGCGATGGCCGGCGTCCTCGAGCGTCCGCCGGAGCTCGGGAAAGTTGTAGATCTCGCCGTTGAAGACGATCGACACGCTGCCGTCTTCGTTGTCGATCGGCTGGCGGCCCGTCGACACGTCGATGATGCTGAGCCGCCGCATGCCGAGCGCGACGCCCGGCTCCACGAGCACGCCCTCGTCGTCGGGGCCGCGATGCCGGATCTTCCGGCACATCTCGTGGACCAGCGCGCGCGCGTCCTCGGCGCGCAGCGGCTCGTGAACGTCCGACGACTCGATGAATCCCGCGATTCCACACATAACTCACGCACCCAATGGGAGGTGTTCGAAGAACACCGGTTCGTCCGTCTCGTTGAATCGCACTTCGTCGACGGACTGCCGCCGCACGACGCGAAGCGCCAGTGACACGTCCGTCGTCTCGATGAATTCGACCTCGACGACGGCGTTTTCGCGGTTGAGCGCGAACACGCTCGCCATCCAGAAGGGAAGCCGATCCTGGTGGCTGATGCGCAGCGACGTCGACGGCTCGACGGCGCCGTAGAGCGGCGCGCGCCAGCCGAGGCCCGTTTCCTTGTCGGCGTCGAAGCGTTCGATGTGCCCGCGCGGCACGACGAGCTGGCACTGCAGGTCCTTCGCCGTGAACGTCACCGCCGCCTCGCGAACCGCCACGCGCCAGCGCGGGTCGATGTGCCAGTGGACCGACGCCGTGTGCTTCCGGTCCGCAGCGCGGAGCGCGGAGGAGGACTCGGCCGTCACGAGATCCGCGACGACCATCAGGTCGCCGTGCACGGTCAGCACGTGCCGGCGATGTTCAATCGGGTGATAGCCGTCGTGCGTGCCCTCGAAGTAGTCGAAGGTCCTGTGCGTCTGCCACCGCCGCACGCGGCTCCTCGCCATCGTCGACCAGCTGAACGGTCCCTTGACGATCGACTGCGAGCGGCCGTCGACGGTGAGGGTGTTGTGCATCTGCGAGGAGCGCAGGTGATCGCGAAGCGCGGAATCGACGGTGTAGGCGCCGGTGCCGGGGTCGACGAGCAGCGGAACGCCGGCGACGGTCAGCGTGAGCGACAGCGCGTCGGCGTGCGCGTGCCCGCCGTTGAGATAGCCGTGCGCGCCGCCGTCGATGACGAGGTGATCGCCGCGCGGGCTCCGTGAGACGTAGTAGCCCGTGTCCTGGAGCGCCGCGGATCGCGGCCGCCTGCGTTCGGCGCGTCCGGCTTCCACCGGACGTTCCGGACGTGCCGGCCCGCCGGTCGCGATCGCGAACATCGGGTGCGCGAGCAGCCAGTACGCCTCCTCGGGAGGCGCGCCGATCTGGAGCTCCGGCCGGTTCAGCAGAATCGCCGACTCCGCGAGGCTGTCCCGGATGTCGAGCGGCACGCGGCCGGTCATCGGAAACAGCATCCCGCCGTCGTCGTCGCCGAACTGCGGCATCTCGCCGCGGTCGTCGGCGAGCACGCGCGCGGCGTCGGCGAGCCGCGACACCAGGCGATCGAACTCGGCGGCCGCGCGATCTTTCGTGATCCTCGCGACCACCGACGCGAGCAGATAGAAGTCCAGCGTGTAGCGGTGATAGTGCGTCGAGCGCTCGCAGTGGCCGCCGTCGGACGCGATCTGCCGCCGCGCCTCGTCGAGCAGGATGCGGCGCCCGAGATCTTCGCGTGCGGCGCTCCCGCGCAGCAGCGGGAGCGAGCGGCCGCAGACGTAGAGGGCGAGCGCTTCGCCGAGCAGGTGCGTGTTCGGGCTGAAGTAGTACGAGAGGTTCTGCTCGATGTGCGTGAGCTGCCGGTCCATGCCGAGCAGCAGGTCCACGATCCACGGCGCCTCGTCCGACGTGCTGAGGTCGGCGAAGAACGCCAGCGCCCAGAGCCAGGAGATGCAGCGGAGGCCGAGCTCCAGCATGCTCGCCCAGTTGATGCCCGTCAGCGGAGGATTCACCTCCATCCATCCGGCGAGCTCGGTGAGGAACCGCTGCCGGTACCGCACGTCGCCCGTCAGCCAGAACGCGCGGCCGAGCGACAGCCAGTGCTGGTGGCGATTGAGCTCCCAGATGATCTTGTGGTCGCCGCACGACGGATCGAGGTACGGCACGTCCGACCAGAACCCGCGCGGCGCTTCGCGGCCGTGGACGGGATCGAGCTGCCAGTCGACCTCGGTGCCGTTGTGCCTGAACGTCAGGTCGTGGTACCCGAGCAGGTCGTAGCGGCCGGCGAGGATGTTCTCGGCGCGCGCCGTGGCCTGCGCGAGCGCGCGCGGAAAGCGTTCGCGGATCGCCGGCGCGAGCGTCGAGTGATTGGAGGCGGACAGCGCAAACCGCTGCGGCGTGAAGGCGATGTGGAAGCCGAGCGCGCGGTGCGCGTCCCGCCACCGCCCGGTGTCGAGCGCCGAGCGGACGCCGTCGAGGGTGAGATCGTCGGACAGCGCGGCGACGAGCTCGCTGCGATCCCAGGCGGCCGGCGTCCGCGACACGCGGAAGCGATCCCACGCGATCCGCGCCGCCGCCTTTGCGCGCCACGCGATCTCGTCGACGTCCATGTGCGCGAGGCGCGACAGGTGCATCTACTTGGCTCCCGCCACCGCGACGTCCATGGCGCCCGACTGGTGCGCGCGCCGGTACTCGCCGAGCCACTGCTCGCGGACCGCCGGCCACGTGTACGCGTCGCACGCCTCACGCGCGTGCTGCACGAGCTCGCCCGCGACGCCGGGCTGCTCGAGCAGCAGCAGGACACGCGCCGCGACGGCGAGATGATCGTCGAGCGGCGCCAGCAGTCCCGTGTGGCCGTGCGCCACGATCGCCGGGACGCCGCCGGCCTCGGTGCTGACGACGGGGAGGCCGCACGCGTACGCCTCGAGCACCGAGATGGGCATGTTGTCGATGTTCGGCGTCTGGATGTAGATGTCGTGCGCCGCGTAGCACTCCGGCATGCGCTCCGGCGGGAGGCGGCCGATGAACGTGACGCCGTCGAGCGCGAGCTCGTCCGCGAGTCGGCGAAGCATCGCGTCTTCGGATCCCGCGCCGACCAGCGTCAGCGTCGCGTTCGGCCAGCTCTTCTGCACGAGCCTGAACGCCTTCAGCGTGCAGGCGACGTTGTACAGGCTCTCGAAATTCCTGACCGACAGCAGACGCGGGCGGAGGGGGCGCCGATCCCGGAACGCGAAGCGCTCGCGATCGATCGCGTTGGGAATGGCCACCGCCTCGAGGCCGTGGCGGGCGAAGACCTCGACGAGATACTTCGACGGGACGACGATGCGTTCGCAGCCCGCGATGATCGAGCGCGCGAACGCCGACTTCGTCAGATGGTCGTCCGCCTCGCCGCTGTGGTAGTTGAGCACGACAGGGCGACGGAGGAGCCGCGCGACGAGGATTGCCGGCAGCGGCG
>DATNBT010000178.1:0-11494 GCA_035571855.1 Vicinamibacterales bacterium | reverse complement strand
GCCCTGACTGCCGCGCAGTCGCCGAAGTTCCCGCTCAACGCGACGCTGCCGCTCTCGCCGGACATCAAGACGGGCAAGCTGCCGAACGGCCTGAAGTTCTACATCAGGAAGAACGCGCGGCCGGAGAAGCGCGTGTCGCTGCGGCTCGCCGTCAAGGCCGGGTCGCTCGAGGAGCACGACGATCAGCTCGGGCTCGCCCACCTCATCGAACACATGGCGTTCAACGGCAGCGAGCACTTCAAGCCGGGCGAGGTCGTCAGCTACTTCGAGCGCCTCGGCGCGCGCCTGGGCCCGCATGTGAACGCGCAGACGAGCTTCGACGAGACGATCTACATGCTCGATCTGCCGACCGATCAGGGCGACGTGCTCGCCAAAGGACTGCTGGCGCTGGCGGACTTCGCCGGCGGCCTGACGTTCGATCCGAAAGAGGTCGACAAAGAACGCGGCGTCGTCATCGAGGAGTGGCGCGGCGGCCTCGGCGCCGGATCGCGCATCCGCGATAAACAGATTCCCATCATCTTCTACAAGTCCAGGTACGCGGAGCGCCTGCCGATCGGTAAGCCGGACATCATCCGCAACGCGCCGGTCTCGCGGCTGCGCGCGTTCTACGACACGTGGTACCGGCCCGAGCGCATGGCCGTCATCGCGGTCGGCGACATCGATCCGGCCGCGATGCAGGCGTCGATCACGTCGACCTTCGGCGGCCTGCGCGATCGCGCGAAGACGGAAAAGGTCCCGAACGGCGCCGTCACGATGAAGCATCCCGTCATCGCGTCGGTGATCACCGACCCGGAGCTGACGCGGACGAGCGTGCAGGTGCTGAGGAAACACGTGCACGCCGGCGATCAGCGCGTCGCCGACTACCGGCAGTCGCTCGTCGACCGCATGGCGCAGGGCATGCTCAACGATCGGCTCGCGGAGCTCGCCCGGAAGCCGGACGCGAAGTTCCTCGGCGCCGGCGTCGGCACCGAGTCGATCACGCCGGAGGTCGAAGGCTTCGTGCTGTCCGCGCGGACGCCGGACGACAAGGTGCAGGAGGGGATGGAAGCCGTCGCGGTCGAGGCGAAACGCGCACGCGACTTCGGCTTCAGCACGTCCGAGCTCGAGCGCGTGAAGAAGAACCTCGCGGCGGGCTATGAGCAGGTGTACCAGGAGCGCGACAAGTCGGAGAGCCCCGCGTTCGCCCAGGAGCTGCTGAGCCTGTTTCTGCAGGACGAGCCGGCTCCGGGGATCGCGTACGAATACGAGCTCGTGAAAGAACTGCTGCCGACGATCACGACCGCGGACGTCGCGGAGTCGATGCGCCGTCTCATGAAAGACGAAGGCAAGGTCATTCTCGTCACCGCGCCCCAGAAAGACTCGGTGAAGCTGCCGGCGGACTCGGCGATGCTGCAGGCGCTGGCGAGCGCGGAATCGACGTCGGTGACGCCCTGGAGCGACACGACGACCGACCGCGCGCTCGTCGAACACAAGCCGCAGCCCGCGACGGTTGTCTCCCGCCGCGAGATCGCCGACGTCGGCGTCACGGTGGTGAAGTTCTCGAACGGCGTCGAGGCGTGGTTCAAGCCGACGACGTTCAAGAACGACCAGGTGCTGTACACGCTGTCGGCGGAAGGCGGCGCCTCGTTCGCGGCGTGCGACGACTTCGAGGAAGCCGCGCTGGCGACGAACTACGTCCGGACCTCCGGCGTCGGCGGCCTGAAGGCGCTCGATCTCGAGAAGATGCTTGCCGGCAAAAACGCCAGCGCCGCGCCGTACATCTCGCTGTCGACGCACGGCATCTCCGGCAGTTCGACGCCGATGGATCTCGAGACCGGCCTGCAGCTGCTCTATCTCAGCTTCACCGCGCCAGGCGACGACCCGCAGCAGTTCGACGTGCTGAAGCGCCAGCTGCTGGCCGCCGTCGCCAATCGCGGCCGCGCGCCCGGTCAGGTCTACGGCGAGAAGGTCGAACAGATCAACACGTCCAATCACTGCACGTCGCAGCCGCTGACGGCCGAACGAATCAACCAGCTCGATCGCGCGAAGATGCTGTCGTACTACAAGGCGCGCTTCTCCAACGCGGCGGACTTCACGTTCTTCATGGTCGGCGCGTTCAAGGTCGACGAGGTGCTGCCGCTCGTCGCGGAGTACGTCGGCGGCCTGCCGACGACGGGGCCCGCCAGAACGGGCGTCAAGGACGTCGGCATCCATTTCCCGAACAGCGTCATCCGCGACAAAGTCGAAATGGGGCGCGAACCGCGCGCGAACGTGCAGATCAGCTTCTACGCCGAGCAGTCGACCGATCCCGTCGACGCCGAGAACGTCGCCGCCGCGACGACGGTCTTCGACATCGCGCTGCGCGACGTGCTTCGAGAGGATCTCGGCCAGACCTACACCGTGTCGGTCGGCGAGGGCGGCCCGGGCCTGCCGCAGAAAGGCGGCAGCTACATGCGCGTCAGCTTCGGCGCCGCGCCCGAGAACATCTCGTCGATGATCGATCGCGTGCTCACGGAGCTGAAGAAGCTGCAGCAGGACGGTCCGTCCGCCGACCTCACCAACCGGGCGAAAGAAACGGCGCGCCGCAGCTACGAGACGGCGCTGCAGCAGAACGGCTACTGGCTGGGACGGCTGCAGTCCGTTCACATCTACAACCGCGACCCGAAGGAAATCCTCACGCGGCCGGCCCGCATCGACGCGGTCACGCCCGCCACGATTCAGGCGGTCTTCAAGCGCGATTTCCCGCTCGATCGCTACACCGTCGTCACGCTGACGCCCGCGGCGCCTCCCGTCGCGTCGGCGGGCACTTCCGCGCCTCCCGGGCAGGCCGGCCAGCGCTGACGCGGCGCCACGATGTTCACGCGCGTTCAGGTCGTCGGACACGGCCGGCTGGGGTCCGCCGTCGCTGCCCGGCTGCGCGAGCGCGGTCTGCTCTCCGCTGACCGCGGCGCCGAACTGATCCTGCTCTGTGTTCCCGATCGCGCGATCGCCGAGGTCGCGCGTGGTGTCGGCGCCGGTCCGTGGGTCGCGCACATGAGCGGCGCCGTGCCGCTTGCCGCGATGGATCCTCATACACGACGCTTCGGTGTTCACCCGTTGCAGACGTTCAGACCGGGCGGCGGGCCGGAGCAGCTCGACGGCGCGTGTGCCGCGGTGACGGGCGAAAACGACGACGCCCGCGAGCGCGGACGATGGCTCGCGAGCTGCCTGGGCCTGCACCCGTTCGATCTGGATGAGAGCAGGCGCGCGCTGTATCACGCGGGCGCCACCGTCGCGTCGAACTTCCTCGTGACGCTCTATCGCGCGGCCCGAACGCTCGTCGAAGCCGCGGGTGCGCCGCCCGAAGGGCTGCTGCCGCTGATGCGGCGGACGATGGAGAACGGCTTCGAGCTGACCGGACCGATCGCCCGCGGCGACTGGACGACCGTTGAAGCGCATCTGGCGGCCATCCACGAGCACGCGCCGGAGCTCGAAGAGCTCTATCGCGCGATGGCGAAGGCAACGCGGCCGTGAAGATCGTCCGCACGATCGCCGAGCTCCGCTCGACGCTCGCGCCCCACCGCAACACCTCGACGATCGCTCTCGTGCCGACGATGGGAGCGCTGCACAAGGGGCATGTCGCGCTGTTCGACGCGGCCCGCGCAGCCGCGGACGTGGTCGTCGCCAGCATCTTCATCAACCCCACGCAGTTCGGCGATCCGCAGGATTTCTCCGCGTATCCGCGCGACGAGGCAAAGGACGCGGAGATCGCGTCGGCCGCCGGCGTCGACGTCATCTTCGCGCCGTCCGTGGACGAGCTCTACCCGGCGGGATTCGGGACGTGGGTGACGGTGGACGGCCCCGCCCTGGGCCTCGAAGGTGAGTTCAGGCCCGGGCATTTTCGCGGTGTCGCCACGATCTGCGTCAAGCTGTTCACTGCCGTGCAGCCCGGCCTCGCGTTCTTCGGGCAGAAGGACGCGCAGCAGGTTGCTGTGATCAGGCAAGTCGTGAGAGATCTGAATCTGGACCTGGAAATCCGCGTCGTACCCATTGTGAGAGACGCGGACGGCCTGGCGCTGTCGTCGCGAAACGCGCGGCTGACGAAAGAGGAGCGGGCCAGGGCGCTCGCGATTCCGCGCGCGCTCGAGGCCGGGCTCGCGGCGTCCAAGCGGCGCGAAGATCCTGTCGGCGCCGCACGTGCCGTCCTCGACGGCTTGAGCGTCGATTACGTGGCGGTTGCGGAGTGGGACGGCCGGCCGACGCTGGCGATCGCCGCGACCGTCGGTCGAACGAGGCTGATAGACAACGTGGTTCTGCGATGATGAAGCTCACCCCCGCCGACCTCACGGCGCTCAAGCAGCAGCGGCAGAAGATCACGATGATCACGGCGTACGACGCGCCGAGCGCGCGTCTCGCCGATGCCGCGGGCATCGACGCGATCCTCGTCGGCGACTCGGCCGCGATGACGATCTTCGGCCACGAGCAGACGACGTCGATCACGATGGAGGAGATGCTGATGCTCGCGCGCGCCGCGCGGCGGGGGACGTCGCGCGCGCTGCTCGTCGCCGACATGCCGTTCGGCTCCGTGCAGGTGTCGGACGCCGATACGGTCGCGAACGCGATTCGCTTCGTCAAGGACGCCGGGGTGGACGCGGTGAAGATCGAAGGCGCCGGTCCGATGGTCCGCCGTATCGGCGCGGTCATCGACGCGGGCATTCCCGTCGTCGGCCACATCGGCCTGACGCCGCAGTCGGCCAGCCAGCTCGGCGGCTACAAGGCGCAGGGCAAGACCGCGGCTGCCGCCGAGCGGCTGCTCGACGACGCAGGAACGCTCGAGCGTGCCGGCTGCGTGGCCATCGTGCTCGAGGCGATGCCGGCGCCCGTGGCGGCCGCCATCACGCGCTCGCTGCGCATCCCCACCATCGGCATCGGCGCCGGCGCGGAGTGCGACGGCCAGGTGCTCGTCTGGCACGACGTGCTCGGGCTCACCGGCGGACACGTGCCGAAGTTCGTGAAGCAGTACGCCGAACTGGGGACGGAGATTGTGAAGGCGATCGAGCGCTACGTCGCTGACGTGCAGTCAGGCCGCTTCCCGGAAGCCCGCCACACCTACGCGATGCCGGACGAAGAGCGGGAGCTCTTCGCCCGGCGCGATCCTTCTAGAAAGTAACCCGCGCTCCGAACTGGATTTCCCTCGGCCGCGGCGCGAAGACGCCGCTGTTCGCGTTCGTGAACGAACCGAACGTCGCGGAGTTGTATACCAGCGTCGGCGCGGCGGTCGTGCCGCCGATCGTATAGAACGTCTGGTTCACCGACGTGTAATTGATCCGGTTGAACAGGTTGAACGCTTCCGCGAGCACTTCGATGCGCGTGCGGCCCGGCAGCGGGAACGACCGCGCGACGCGGAAGTCGACGTTCGCCTGGTACGGCAGGCGGAACGCGTTGCGCTCCATGTTCGGCAGGCGGTTCGTGCCGCCGTTGCCGAGAATGCCCGTCAGGATGCGTGTCGTCGGCGGCGCGTTGCCGCTGACGAAGCCCGTGTAGGGCGCGCCGGACGACACCGAGATGACCGGCGCGAACGTGAAGTTGTCCAGCCACACGTTGTCGGAGTGCGGCTGCCACACGGCGCTGACGCTGAAGCGATGCGGCACGTCGAAGTTCGACACCGCCTCTTCGAGGCTCAGGTCCTGCGGGTTGAGCACGTTGTTCGCGGCCGTGAAGGTCTGCGACGACTGGCCGTTGTCGCGCGCCCTCGAGAACGTGTAGCTGGCCTGCACCTGCAGGCCCTTCGTCAGGCGGCGGTTCAGCGCGAGGACGAGCGCGTTGTACGTCGAGTCGACGTCGTAGCTGATCTGCGTCATCTGGCTGAAGTTGGCGTTCGGACGCGCGCCCGAGAAGAACGGCACGGTCAGCGACGTCGCGTCGAGCGGGCCGCCGCTGATCGCGTAGGTCAGCGTGGACGCCGGCGCCGGCAGGTTCGTGTCGAGGAACACGGGCAGGTGGCGTCCCTTGCTGCCGACGTACGAGGCCGACACCACTGTGTTCGACGCGATCTTCTGTTCGAAGATCAGGTCGTACTGGTGAATCGTCGGGTTCTGCGTGCCGGGCTCGAAGAACACGATGTTGGGCCGCACCGGCGTCGTCGACGCGCCGGCGAGGATGTTCGGGTAGACCGGCGCACCGGCGGCGGTCGGCTGCAGCGTCAGCGAGACCTGGCCGTTCGCGACGCCCGTGTTCGTGATCGCGTTCGAGATCGTCGAGTTGATGATGCGGCCGTAGAAGACGCCGTAGCCGCCGCGGACGATCGTGTTGCCGTCGCCGCGGGCGTCCCAGTTGACGCCGAGGCGCGGGCCCCAGTTGTTCTTGTCGGCCGGGAACGCGCCCGTGCGCGGCTCGAGCGGATTGGCAATCTGCGGATCCGGCATCTGCTGGTATTCGTAGCGGAGGCCGAGGTTCAGCGTCACGCGGGGCGTGACGTGCCACTGGTCCTGCACGAACGCGGCGTAGTCGACCGTCGAGAAGCTGAACGCCGTCGGCCCGAGACCCTGGCTGAACGTCGAGTAGTTGCGCGCGACCTTGCCCTGCTTGATCGCCAGCTCGTAGTCGCTGATGAAGTCGGCGCGGCTGGTGTAGGCAAAGACGCCGCCTTCCTGGAACAGGTTGTCGAGCGTGTCGTTCGTGCGGTTGATGTCGACGCCGAACTTGAGGAGGTGCGTGTTCGCGAGCCACGTCGCCGTGTCGCTCACCTGGACGCGGCGCTCGTCGGGATACGCGCGGCGCTCGAGGAAGTTGGGCTTGCCGAACTCGAACGACGCGGTGCCGCCGATCGTGACGTCGGGCGAGACGTTGAGTCCGGGAACCGTCGGTTCGCCCGGAATCGCCGACTGGCTGGTTTCGAATTCGAAGTCGCGGCCCCACTGGAAACGGATTTCGTTGGTGAACTTCGCGCTGACGACCGAGTTCAGCCGGCCGATGACCCAGTCTTCGTTCACGAAGTCGTCGCCCCAGTTGTCGACCGCGCGCGCGACGGTGGCCGCGCTCTGAATGCCCGCGGGCGACTTCCAGCGCAGGTGGTTGTAGCTGACCGCGAAATTGTTCTTGTCGTTCACCTTCCAGTCGATCTTCGGCAGGAAGATCGTCTGATCGCCCGTGCGCGGCACGACGCCGGTCAGGCCCTGGATGAACTGCAGGCCGTCGAGCGCCTGCGCGGCGGAGACGCCGCGGCCCGCGAGCGTGGCGAGCTCGGCCGCGCTGAGCGGCGCGAAGAACGCCGTGGGGTTGCTCGGCACGGCCGTGCCGGGGAAGTTGCGCGTCTGCTGGTCGGCGTTGAGGAAGAAGAACAGCGAGTCCTTCTTGATCGGGCCGCCGACGCCGGCGCCGAACTGCTGCCGCCGATCGTCCGGCTTGATGCGCACCGACTGGAACGAGCCGTCGGGCTGCAGCTGCGCCTGCGTCGTGAACGGGTTGCTGGCGCCCCACGCGTTGTCGCGGATGAAGTAGAAGCCTTCGCCCGACACGGTGTTCGATCCGCTCTTGGTCACGGCGTTGACGACGCCGCCCGCCGCGCGACCGTACTCCGCCGAGTAGTTGGACGTGGTGACCTGGAATTCCTGCACGGCGGCGAGGCTCAGCGAGTAGCTCAGACGCGTGCGGCCGCGCTCTTCGGCGAAGAACGCCTGCGTGTTGTCGCCGCCGTCGACCGTGTTGTTGTTGAGGAGGCCCGAGATGCCGCGGAAACTGATGAGGCCGAACGTCCCGTCCGGCGCCGCGCCCGGCGTCGACAGCACGAAGTTCGACCATCGGCGCGCGCTGACCGGCAGGTTGTTCAGCGACGTCTGGTTGATGTTCGTCGCGAGATCCACGGTTTCGCGGTTGATGACCGGCGTCTGGGCGACGACGTTGACCTGCTCGGTCTGGCCCGCGACGCCGAGCGTGACGTCGATGTTCGTCACGCGTCCGACTTCGACGACGGCGCTCCGCGTGGAGGGAGCGAAACCGGCGAGGGTCACTTCCACCGAATAGGTGCCCGGCTGCAGCCGGATGACGGTGAAGTGCCCGCTCTCGTCGGTGGTCGTCGTGGCGACGCTGTTGGTCGCGACGTTCTTAGCCGTCACCGTCACGCCGGGCAGCACGCCCTTGCTCTGATCGACAACGAGACCGCCGATGGCGCCTTCAGTCGTCGACTGGGCGAACAGCGGTGTGCCTGCCAGAAGGGCAAGCAGTACAAACAGTACGGCTTTCTTCATAACTATTCGGTTCCTCATGTGAAAGATGAGATCGATTGTATAAGGAGGGTTGTAACGCGGCCGCAAAAAAAGGCCGTCGGACAGTGCGTCCGACGGCCTGAAATCCAACAGTCTGGAGCGGAATTGCCGGTTATGCGCCGGCGGCCTTCTTCTTGCGCGTTTCCTCGGATTTGTCCTGCAGCTCTTTGGCTTCCTTGAGCATGTTCTGCTGCTTGGCCGGATCCTTCTCCAGGTTGGCGCCCAGGCGGAGCAGGAGGCCCTTGTAGGTCATCGCGTCGGCGTAGTCGGGCTTGATGCTCAGCGCCTTGTCGACGGCCGCGAGGCCCTTGTTTACGTAGTCCTTCTTCTCGGCGTCCTTCAGCCGCGCGTCCTTGCGCGCCTCGTCCTGGTAGTAGACCGCGATGGTCTGCCACGCTTCGGGGTTGTTCGACTCCTTCTCGGCGCGCTGCTGGAGCGCGTCGATCGTCTTGTCGAACTTGCCCTGGCGGTTGTAGAACGACGCGAGCGACGTGTAGACGACGGCGTCGTTCGGCTTGGCGTCCTTGGCCGCGAGCAGGATGCGTTCGGCTTCCTGGTATTCGCCGGCGTCTTCGTACAGGCGCGCGAGCGCGAAGTAGTTGGCCGGGTCGCCCGGATCGGCGCGAATCATGTCCTGCAGGACCGGCTCGGCTTTGCCCGGATCGTTGAGCTTGTCGGAGCCATAGGCGGCGACGAGATACTGCAGAGACAGGTGACCGAGCTTCTTGTAGTCGGCGTTGTCGGACTTGCCCAGCTTGTCGGCCGCGGTCTGGTAGTTCTTGACCGCGTCTTCCATCAGCTGATCATTGGCCGGATCGCCCTTCTTGCTCGGCTTGTAGAGGTTGTCGAGCGAGTTCGCGAGGAAGAAGTACGCAGGCAGCGTCGACTGTTCGTCGGGATCCGCCTCGATCGTCGCCTTGTAGAGGTCGGCGGCCTTCTTGTAATCCTGCGCCTGGTACGCGGTGTTCGCGTCTTTATATGACTTTCTACCCTTGAGCGAGTTCACCTGTCCGCAGCCGACTGCGGCCAGCGAAACCGCCGCTACCAGCGCCGCCACCGAGAAAGAACGCATTACGCCCCCTTAAAACAGCCCTGGAAGTACAGGCGAGAAATTTGCCGTGGCCGAAACCGGGCCAGTATAGTGAAGCGAAAAAACGTACGTCAAGATAAAGGAATAGACACCGAAATCCATGATTCGCTTCGAGGATCTGCTCGAAAAGGTCAAGGCGTACAGCCCTGACGCCGACCTCGAGCTCCTCCGCCGCGCCTACGTCTTCTCCGCCTTCGAACACCGGGGGCAGGTGCGCCGATCGGGCGAGCCTTACCTGATCCATCCCCTCGCGGTCGCGGACTTCCTCGTCGATCTCAAGCTCGACGCCGTCGCCATCTCGGCCGGCCTGCTGCACGACGTGGTCGAGGACACGCTCACCACGATCGAACGCATCCGCGACCTCTTCGGACCCGACGTCGCGCACGTCGTCGAAGGCGTGACCAAGATCAGCGCCATCCCGTTTCTGTCGACCGAGGAGCGGCAGGCGGAGAACTTCCGCAAGATGCTGCTCGCGATGGTCGACGACATCCGCGTGATTCTCGTCAAGCTCGCCGATCGCGTGCACAACATGCGCACGCTCAATCACCTGCCCGAGGATCGCCGGCTGCGCGTCGCGCAGGAGACGCGCGACATCTACGCGCCGATCGCCAACCGCCTCGGCATGAGCAAGGTGAAGAACGAGCTCGAGGAGCTCGCGTTCAAGTACCTCGAGCCGCAGTCGTACGAGTCGCTGCGCATCAAGGTCGATCTGAAGCGGCGCGCGGCCGAAGGCCTGATTCAGGAGCTGAAGGGCACGATCGAGGCGAAGCTCCGCGAAGCGCAGATTCCGGTCGTGCAGGTCGACGGCCGCATCAAACGCCTGTGGAGCATTCACCAGAAGCTGAAGCGGCAGAAGATCGAGCTCGATCAGGTCTACGACTTCGTCGCGCTGCGCGTGGTGACCGACTCGATCAAGGACTGCTACGCCGCGCTCGGCATCATCCACCAGACGTGGTCGCCCGTGCCGGGCCGCATCAAGGACTTCGTCGCGATGCCGCGGCCGAACGGCTACCAGTCGCTGCACACGTCCGTCATCAGCGAACGCGGCGCGCCATTCGAGGTGCAGATCCGCACGGTGGAAATGCATCGCATGGCGGAGGAGGGCATCGCGGCGCACTGGAAGTACAAGGAAGGCCGCGTCGGCGATCAGCGCGACGAACGGTACTTCCAGTGGATGCGGCAGCTGATCGAATATCAGCAGGAAGTCCGCGACCCGCAGGAGTTCATCCAGAACCTGAAGGTCGAGCTCTATCCGGAGGAGGTCTACGCCTTCACGCCGAAAGGCCAGGTGAAGGCGTTCCCGCGCGGCGCGACGCCGATCGACTTCGCGTACGCCGTGCACACCGACGTCGGCCATCAGTGCGTCGGCGCCCGGGTGAACGGCAAGATGGTTCCGCTCCGCACCCATCTGCGCAACGGCGACATCGTCGAGATCGTCACGGCGTCGGGGCACAAGCCCAGCCGCGACTGGCTGAACATCGTCGTCACGTCGCACGCGCGGTACGAGATCAAGTATCTGATCCGCCGCGAAGAGCGGATCCGCGCGATCGAGCTCGGTCGCAAGGTGCTCGAGAAGGAAGCCCGCCGCTACGACCTGAACTTCAAGACGCTGATCGAAGATCCCGCGTCGACGAAGGCGCTCGTCGAATTCGGCGCGTCGAAGCCCGAGGAGATCTTCGCGCTCGTCGGCTACGGCAAGCTCGCGCCGAAGCAGCTGCTGGCGAAGCTCGTGCCGCCCGGACAGCTCCAGGAGAAAGCGCCGGAAGGCGCCGTCGCGTCGGTCGTCAAGAAAGTGTTCGGCGCGGGCGAAGAGAAGATCAAAGTGCCGGGCATCGACGACCTGATGGTGTTCCGCGCGCGCTGCTGCAACCCGATTCGCGGCGAGAAGATCGTCGGCTACATCACGCGCGGCAAGGGCGTGTCCGTGCATTCGGCCACGTGTCCGAACGTCGTGAACCTGCTCTACGATCCGGAACGCCGCATCGACGTCGAGTGGGACAAGGCCGACGCCGTCGCGCGCTACACCGTGAAGCTGACGATGGAGGTGGAGGATCGGCAGGGGGTGCTGGCGGCGGTCAGCGCGAAAATCGCGGACATCAACACCAACATCAAGAACATGGAAGCGCACACCGGCGACGACCAGCACGCGCGCATCGACATGACCGTCGAGATCAGCGACATG
>DATNBT010000177.1:0-5361 GCA_035571855.1 Vicinamibacterales bacterium | reverse complement strand
CCCGCTCCGGCGCGCGAACTTCGCGCGCGAACTGCGTCAGGTAGATGTGGCGGCCGTCGCGGCTCGAGACGCGGACGAGGGAGTGCGAAGCGTTCTCGCTCGGAATCTCGAACAGGTACGTTCCCGCCGCGAGCGCGACGCCCGGCAGGGCGATGGGTACGTTGAACGTCAGCAACTCGCGATGCGCGCCCCAGTAGTTCGCCTGGGCCGGCTGCGCGAAGACGCCGAGGACGAGAGCTCCGAGCGCCGTGGCTGCGAGAATCCCTTTCACCATTGGCCTATCCTCCTTCTGCTTCACCCATACACGCGCACGGCCGTGGGCGGACGGCTCAGGGTTACACTGACGGCAGCTTGCCGACTCGTTTACAGGATTGGGGGTTCGCCGCCGCTTCGGGCGTGCTCCTGGTATTCAGCTTTCCGAAGTTCGGTCATCCCGCGATCGCCTGGATCGCGCTGACGCCGCTGCTCGTCGCGTTGACCCAGCGCCCGTCGACGTCGCTCAGGGCAGGCGTCTCGATGCTGCGGGCGTTTCTGCTGGGCCTGGTGACGGGCGGCATCTACCTCGGCGGCACGCTGTACTGGCTGTCGATGGTGATGCAGCGCTACGGCAGCATCAACATCGCCGGCGCCGTCGTCATCAACGCGCTCTTCGTCGCGTACCTCGCGCTCTATCCGGCGATCTTCGCGGCGGTCATGCGGCGTCTGGCGATGGCGTTCGGCGTGGCGGCGCTGGCGGTCGCCCCGTTCGTCTGGACGGCAACGGAGCTGGGGCGCATGTATGTCTTCACGGGTTTCCCGTGGGTGCTGCTCGGCTACAGCCAGGCGACGGTGCTCCCGGTCGCGCAGGCCGCGAGCATCGTCGGCGTCTTCGGGCTCTCCGCGATCGTCGTCAGCGTCAGCGCGGCGCTGGCCGGGATCGTCGTCGCTCGCGCGTGGCGACCGGCCGCGACCGTGGCGGCGGGCGTGCTGCTGATTGCCGTCTGGGGAAACACGCGCGCACGAAACGCTCAGCTCACGCGTGAGGGACAGCCGCTGCGTGTCGGCATCGTCCAGCCGAATACGCTCGAGGAGGAGCGCGAGAACACGGCCCTCGCGCAGAAAATCTTCTGGCGCACCATCTCGCTCGCGCACGACGCGCTGGTGAAAGGGGACGTCGGGCTGGTCGTGATGCCCGAGTCGTCGATCTCGCCGTACACCGTCGACGACTACCCGGACGTCGCGGCGGCGCTTCAGAAGACCGCGCGCGAGTCGAACGCGTCGCTGCTCGTCGGCAGCGACCAGTACCAGTGGCACGTCGTCAACGGCCGTCGCGAACCCGAGAAGAGCTTCAACAGCGCGTTCATGATTCGGCCGGACGGGACGACCGGCGCCGTCTACCGGAAGATTCACCTGGTGCCGTGGGGCGAGTACGTGCCGCTCAAGGACTGGCTGACGTTCGTCGGACCGCTCGTGCAGGCGATCGGCCGCGGCTTCGACGCCGGCGACGAGCTGACGCTGCTGCCGCTCGGCCAGCACGAAATCAGCACGGCGATCTGCTACGAGATCATCTATCCGGATCTCGTCCGGCGTTTCGTCGACGAGGGCAGCGAGCTGCTGACGACGATTACGAACGATTCGTGGTTCGGCGCCACATCGGCGCCGTACCAGCATTTCGAGCAGGCGGCGATGCGCGCGATCGAAGAGGGCCGGTATCTCGTGCGCTCGGCCAACACGGGCATCAGCGGCATCGTCGATCCGTACGGCCACGTCCTCGAGCGCTCGAACATCTTCGATCCGGAAGTCCTCGTCGGCGAGGTGCGTCTGCTCAAGGTGCGGACGCCGTACTCGCTCGTCGGCGACGTCTTCGCGTACGCGTCGGCCGTCCTCACGATCGCGCTGCTCCTAATGGCCTGGCGCTCAAGACTGAGGACTGAGGACTGAGGACTGATGACTGGCGACTGGCGACTGATGACTGGTACAATCCCAGCCATGCCGACAGTCGACGAGTTGATGCGCCGCTATCAGGATCTCAACAAGAGAGCCTCCGATCTGCGGAGCTATCTTTGAAGCCGCTCGTCCCGACCAGGAACTGACCCAGCTCGAAACCAAAGCCGCCGCTCCTGATTTCTGGAGCAACCAGGCGGAAGCCCAGAAGGTCCTCCAGCGCCGCCGCCGTCTCGAAGAGGACCGCGATCTCATCGCGTCGCTGAGAAAGAAGAGCGACGACCTCGGCGTGCTCGTCGAGTGGTCGCAGGCGGGGGAGTCCGTCGACGCGGAGTTCGCGCAGGCGCTCGACGCGCTCGACAGCCAGGTGCAGGCCGGCGAGATCAAGAAGATGCTCGGCGGCGAGCACGATCGCAAGAACGCCATCGTCACGATTCATCCCGGCGCCGGCGGCACCGAGTCGCAGGACTGGGCCGAGATGCTGCTTCGCGTGTATCTGCGATGGATCGAGCGGCGCGGGTTCAAGCGCGAGCTGATCGACTATCAGCCCGGCGACGAGGCGGGGCTCAAGAGCGCGACGTTCACCGTCATCGGCGAGTACGCGTTCGGCCTGCTCACGGCCGAAGTCGGCGTCCACCGGCTGGTCCGAATCTCGCCGTTCGATCAGGCGAAACGCCGCCACACGTCGTTCGCGTCCGTCTACGTCTGGCCGGAGCTGCCTGAGGACGTGGACATCGTGATCGACGACAAGGACATCCGCATCGACACGTACCGATCGAGCGGCGCCGGCGGCCAGCACGTCAACGTCACCGACTCGGCCATCCGCATCACGCACCTGCCGACCGGCATCGTCGTCTCGTGCCAGAACGAGCGTTCGCAGCATCGCAACAAGGACTCGGCGATGCGGGTGCTCAAGGCGCGGCTCTACGACATCAAGGTGAAGGAAAACCAGGCGAAGCTCGATCAGATCGGCGGCGTGAAGAAGGAAATCGGCTTCGGCAGCCAGATCCGCAGCTACGTGCTCCACCCGTACCAGATGGTGAAGGATCACCGCACGAAGGAGCAGGTGGGCGACGTCAACCGCGTGCTCGACGGCGACATCGACATGTTCATCAAGACGTACCTGATGAAGAAGTCGAACGGCACGCTCGGCCAGGCGAGTGCAGACGCCGACGACCTTGACTGACAAGCCGCCGCGGACGGGCCGCTCGGCCGTCCTCGTCGCGATCGGCATTTTCTGCAGCCGCCTGTTCGGCCTCGTGCGGCAGCGCGTCTTCGCGCACTACTTCGGCCTGACGGCCTCCGCCGACGCGTTCACCGCCGGCCTCCGGATCCCGCAGTTCCTCGTCAACCTGTTCGGCGAGGGCGCGCTCTCGGCGTCGTTCATTCCCGTCTACGCCGCGCTGCTCGCGCGGGGCGAGCGCAAGAACGCCGACCGCGTCGCCGGCGCCGTGTTCGCGCTCATGTCGCTCGCCGTCACCGTCCTCGTGATCGTCTGCGTGCTGGCGACGCCGCTGCTGATCGACGTCATCGCCCCGGGATTCAAGGGCGAGACGCGCCTCCTCACGATCGAGATCGTCCGCGTGCTGTTTCCCGGCATCGGGATGATGGTGATGTCGGCCTGGTGCCTCGGCGTCCTGAACAGCCACCACAAATTCCTGATCTCGTATCTCGCGCCCGTGGTCTGGAACCTCGCGATGATCGTGACGCTCGTCGTCTTCGGCATGCGCGGCACGGCGCTCCCGCGTCTCGCCGTGCTGCTCGCCTGGGGCTCGGTCGTGGGCAACCTGCTGATGTTTCTCGTGCAGCTGCCGGCGGTCTGGTCCGTCGCGCCGGGCATCAGGCCGGTGATCGACATCGCCTCCGAGCACGTGCGCACCGTCATCCGCAACTTCGGGCCGGTGATCGTCAGCCGCGGCGTCGTGCAGCTGAGCAGCTACGTCGATCAGATCATCGCGACGTGGCTGCCGATCGGCGCGCCCGCGGCGATGGGCAGCGCGCAGCTGCTGACGGTGCTGCCGGTGAGTCTGTTCGGCATGTCGGTGTCCGCGGCGGAGCTGCCGGCGATGTCGCGGACGATGGGCGTCGATCCGTCGGGGTTCGAGGCGCTGCGTCTCCGGCTCGACAACGGCCTCCGGCAGATCGCCTTCTTCGTCGTGCCGTCGGCGATGGCGTTCCTCGCGCTCGGAGACGTCGTGGCCGCCGCGCTCTTTCAGACGGGACGGTTTCACCACAGCGACGTCGTGATCGTCTGGGGCATCCTCGCCGGCTCCGCCGTCGGCCTGCTCGCGTCGACGCTCGCGCGCCTCTACTCGTCGACGTATTACGCGCTTCGCGACACGCGCACGCCGCTCAACTACGCGATCATCCGCGTCACGCTGACGACCGTGCTCGGCTACGTCTGCGCGTTTCCGGTGCCGCGGCTGCTCGGCATCAACGGCATCTGGGGCACGGCGGGCCTGACGGCATCGGCCGGCGTCGCCGGCTGGGTGGAGATGCTGCTGCTGCGCCGCACGCTCAACGCGCGCATCGGAAAAACCGGACTGCCCGCCGTCTACGTCGCGAAGCTGTGGACGTCGGCGGCGATTGCCGCGGCGCTGGCGTGGGGCGTGAAGCTGGCGCTGCCCGTGCTGCATCCGATCATCGCCGCCGTCGCCATCCTCGGCACTTACGGGGCCGCGTTCTTCGCCATGGCCGCGGCCTTGCGAGTCAAAGAGATGTCGGCGATCCTCGCGCGCGTTACCGGCCTTCGGCGACCGACGCGAGGATAGACGCCGCCTGCTCGCACTGTTCCGACGTCACGTCGAGATGCGTGACGACGCGGACCGTGCGCGGACCGAAGGCGACTGCCAGTACACCCCGATCTTTCGCCTTCGACACGAACTTCGCGGCATCAGGCGCGCCCGGCTGCAGATGAAACACGAGGATGTTCGTCTGCACCGTCGTGAGATCGAGATCGACGTGCGGGCATTCGGACAACTGCTCGGCGAGCAGGCGAAGGTTCGCGTGGTCCTCCGGCAGCCGATCGAGATGATGATCCAGCGCGTAAGTGGCCGCGGCGGCGAGGATGCCGACCTGCCGCATCGCGCCGCCGAACATGCGCCGGTGGCGCGTCGCGAGCGCGATGAAGCCGCGCGAGCCGGCGAGAATCGATCCGGCCGGTGCGCCCAGACCTTTCGAGAACGCGACCGTCACGACGTCGAACGGCGCCGCCAGCGCGGCAGGCGTTCGGTGGCTGGCTACCGCCGCGTTCCAGATGCGCGCGCCGTCGAGAAACGTGGCGACACCGCGGGCGCGGGCGGCGTTGCACACGCCGTCGACGACATCCTGCGGGACGATCACGCCGCCGGCGCGGTTGTGCGTGTTCTCGATCTGGACGAGCGCCGTCGGCGGGTAGAGCAGGTGTCCGGCCGGCTTGTACGCGTGAATGAAGTCGTC
>DATNBT010000176.1:0-11776 GCA_035571855.1 Vicinamibacterales bacterium | reverse complement strand
CGATTGCCCGAACGCCACTTGCGCCATGGGGCCAAGACTGAACGTCAACGCACACGCGAGAATGGAATGGCTCAGGAATTTTCTGGACATGGGTTCCCTCCTGAGCCGTCACTTGTTACAAGAAGCATTCCCGACGCCGCGCTTGTCGAGTTCCTGCACGAGCTTCGCGCAGGTTTGGTCGGCCAGTGAGTATTCGCCGGGTCGCGCGGGATAGCCGGTGTCGAGGTCCAGATTCGGGAGCTTCAGCTCTCCCCGCTGGTTCTCGCGCAGCAGCGCGCGATAGCGCTCCTGCGTCGCGTTGAAGCTGTCGAGGAACAGCTGCTCCGCCTCCGGCGTCGGCACCTTGAACGAGAGCGGCGCAAACGGACCGATCTTCGGCAGCAGCTTGAACAGCACGCCGAGCAGCCGCGCCCACCACTTCGGCTTCGCGTAGTCGACCCCGTAGTCTTTTGCGTACTCCCGCGGCGTGAGATGAAAGACGAACGTCGCCTCCTGCATCTGCGGCGAGACCTTCAGGATCTCCTCGCGCCTGTCCCGCCACGCGACCTTCGTCATCTGCGGAATGATCTCGCTGACCGCGTGGCGGTACGTGCCGATGGCGAGATCGAAGTCGCTGAACAGGTCCCTCATCTCGATGCCGTACGTCGCGCGGAACGCGTTCTCGAGCGCCGGCACGGCCACCTTGAATCCGATGAACTTGTGGTACGCGTCCGACGCGTAAACGCCGGACGCCGCCTGCACGACGTCGAACGAGAACTCCACGAGGACGTGGCTCTTCGGCGACTGCGCGTAGGTGACCCGGTCGCCGTATTTCGCGCGCAGCTTCGGGTACATCATCGGGACGACCTTGTTGGTCGCCAGCGGATGTCCGTTGCTGTCGGCCGCGTAATGCGCCAGCGCGCCCAGGCCGAACGCCAGCTCGTTGACGTCCTTCGCGTCCGCGATCAACCTCCACACGAAGTCGCCCGACCTGACGTAGTGCAGCAGGTCGCTGAAGAAGTGGCTGCCGAACGGGTAGTACCCGAGGTCCTGGATGACACAACCGCCGTACGCGTACGCACGCGCGTCGACCAGCTCCTCACGGGTCACCCGCGGAAACCGCCGCTTCAGGACGGGGACGATGGCGCTGTCCCACATGGCGTCGACGTTCGCTTCGTGGGCAAGGACGGAGTAGGCCCGGGCCGGCGCGGGCATCAGCAACCCGGCCATAAACACCGCGCAAAGCGCGTTACGCATCTCATCAGAGACGGAGCAAACGATGCGCCAACGGGCATACCATGGGCTTATGCAGATTGGGATGGTGGGTCTCGGGCGAATGGGCGCGAACATGACGCGCCGGCTCATACGCGGCGGCCATGCGTGCGTGGCGTTCGACGTCAATCCCGGCGCCGCGGCCGATCTCGCGAAAGACGGCGCGAGCGCCGCGACGTCCGTCGAGGATTTCGTCGCGAAGCTCGCCGCCCCGCGCGCGATCTGGCTGATGGTGCCGGCGGCCGTCGTCGACGACACGATCGCGGCGCTCATCGTGCATCTGCAGCCGGGCGACATGCTGATCGACGGCGGCAATTCGCACTACGTCGACGACATCCGCCGCGCGGAGGCCCTGCGCGGCAAAGGCATCCACTACGTCGACGCCGGCACGAGCGGCGGCGTGTGGGGCCTCGATCGCGGCTACTGCCTGATGGTCGGCGGCGAAACGCCCGTCGTCCGCCATCTCGAACCGATCTTCAGGACGCTGGCGCCGCCGGACGGCTATCTCCACTGCGGACCGTCGGGCGCCGGCCACTTCGTCAAGATGGTGCACAACGGCATCGAGTACGGCCTGATGGCCGCGTATGCCGAAGGCCTCAACATCCTGCATCACGCGAACGTCGGCGCCGGCGAGCACGTGAAAGACGCCGAGACGACGCCGCTCCGCCATCCCGAGCACTATCGCTACGACTTCGACCTCGGCGCGATCGCCGAGGTGTGGCGGCACGGCAGCGTTATTTCTTCCTGGTTGCTCGATCTCACTGCCCGAGCGCTCGCCGACGATCCGAAGCTCGAGAAGTTCGGCGGCCGCGTCGCCGACTCCGGCGAAGGACGGTGGACGCTGTCCGCCGCGATCGACGAGGGCGTGCCCGCGCACGTGCTGAGCGCGGCGCTCTACGAACGGTTCAGCTCACGGGGACAATCGGCGTTTGCCGATCAGCTGCTCTCCGCCATGCGGTTCCAATTCGGCGGTCATACGGAGAAACCATAATGGCCGACCTGCGTGTGTTCGCGTCGACAAGCGCGCTGCGATTCGCCATGGCTGAAGCGGTCGCGAGCGCGATCAACTCGGCCGTTCGCGCGCAGGGACGCTGCTCCATCGCGCTCGCCGGCGGCAGCACGCCGCGTCCGCTCTACGCGCTGCTCGCCACCGACTTCAAGAAGCACGTGCCCTGGAAGCACGTCCATGTCTTCTGGGGCGACGAGCGGCTCGTGCCGCCCGGCGATCCTCAACGGAACGACCGCATGGCACGGGAGATGCTCCTCGACCGTGTGCCGTGTCCCAAGCGCCAGATTCATCCGATGGCGCCGCGGGCGAAACAGTCGCCCGCCGAAGCGGCACGGGACTATGAGGAGACGATGAGACAGCATTTCGCCGGTGAACGCCCACGTTTCGACCTCGTGCTGCTCGGCCTCGGCGCCGAAGGCCACACCGCGTCGATCTTTCCGGGCTCACCCGTGCTCGAAGAGCAGGAACGCTGGGTCTGCGCGGTCAAAGTGCCCGCGAACCCGTCGTCGCGGTTGACGCTCACGCTGCCGGTCTTCAATGGGGCGGCCAACGCGTACTTCCTCGCGACCGGCGCCTCCAAAGCGCGCGCGCTGCGCGCGGCGATGGATCCGTCGACGGATCCGGCGACCTGCCCGGCGGCGGCCGTGCGCCCGGTGGACGGCAGGGTCACGTGGTGGGCCGACGCGCCGGCGGCGAGCACCAACCGCGACAACGACTACAAGAAGGGCGCGGTCGAAGAAACCGGCCACGACCCGATCGTGCCGATCGACCCGCGCGGCGCGAACTTCGACGACAGCGAGGTCAGCAACGCCGACGAAAAGGGAAAGACGAACGAACATCCCCGCGATGAGCAACGCTGAACACCGTTGAACCCCTCCGACGCGTTCGTCTTCTTCGGCGCGACGGGCGATCTCGCCTTTCGCAAGATCTTTCCGGCGCTGCAGGCGCTCATCACACGCGGCGGCTTCGACGTGCCGATCATCGGCGTCGGTCGATCCGCCGCCGGCGTCGACGCGCTCCGCGAACGCGCGCGCGCGAGTCTCGAGGCGAACGGCGGCCCCGGAGGCATCGACCCCCGGGCCTTCGCAAAGCTGTCCTCCCTGCTCCGCTACGTGAAGGGCGACTACTCCGACCAGCAGACCTTTACAGAGCTTCGTCGGACGCTCGGCGACGCGAAGCGTCCGCTCTATTACCTCGCCATTCCTCCCGAGTGGTTCGGCGTCGTCGCTCAGCATCTCGCGGCGTCCGGCTGCAACAGCGGCGCGCGCGTCGTCGTCGAGAAGCCGTTCGGCCGCGATCTGCAGAGCGCCACGGCGCTCAATGCGACGCTGCACAAGTGCTTCGCCGAAACGGGGATCTTCCGCATCGATCACTACCTCGGCAAGGAAGCGGTGCAGAACCTGATCTACTTCAGGTTCGCGAACGCATTTCTGGAGCCGATCTGGAATCGCGACCACGTCCGCAGCATCGAGATCACGATGGCCGAAGCCATCGGCGTCGAAGGGCGCGGGCGCTTCTACGAAGAGGTCGGCGCGATCCGCGACGTTCTCCAGAATCACCTTTTGGAACTCGCCGCGCTGCTGACGATGGACAAGCCGAAGGACGACCACCAGGACGCGCTGCGCGACGAGAAGCTGAAAGCGTTTCAGGCGATGCAGCCGCTCGCGCCCGCCGACGTGGTCCGCGGACAGTTCGACGGCTATCGACAGGAAGACGGCGTGGCGCCGCATTCGACGGTCGAGACGTTCGCGACGGTGCGTCTCTGCCTCGATTCACCGCGATGGGCAGGCGTGCCGATTTACATTCGCGCGGGCAAGCACCTGCCCGTGAGCGCGACGGAGATTCGCGTCGTGCTCGACAAACCGGGCAACTACGTCCGCTTCCGTCTCAGTCCCGAGGTCATCATCTCGGTCGGTGCGCGGGCCAAGGCGCCCGGCGAAGGCATGTCGGGCGAGGACGTCGAACTGCTGGTACGCCACGTCGAAGCCGGCGCGATGGGACCGTACGAACGGCTGATCGGCGACGCGCTTCGCGGCGACCCCGAGCTGTTCGTCCGCGAAGACGAAGTGGAAGCCGAATGGCGGATCGTCGAACCGGTCCTCGGCGACGTCACGCCCGTGCACCCTTATGCGCAGGGAACCTGGGGGCCGGCCGAGGCCGGGGCGGTCGCGCCTCCCGGAGGCTGGAAGAATCCGGTATAGTCTGCGTTCGTGAGCTCAACCATACGCCGCTCCCCCGCGGTGGCGCTCGCGATCGCTCTTGCCACGGCCGGCTGCTCCAGCAGCTCGACGCCGGCGACGCCCAGCACCACCACCACAACGACCACGAGTTCCGGCACGACGACGTCGACGCCCGCGTCGTGTTCGTTCACGGTATCGCCGACGACGCTGACGGTTGCGCCCGCCGGCGGCACGTCCACGATTACGGTGACCGGCGGAACCGGCTGCACGTGGACGGCGTCGACGACCTCGTCGTTCGTCACCGTCAGTTCCGGGACGACGGGCAGCGGAAACGGCAGCGTCGTGCTGAACGTCGCGCAGGACGGCACGGCGAATCGCACCGGCACCGCGACGATCGCGGGGCAGACGGTGACGATCAATCAGACCGGCGCCGGCATCATCGTCGCGTTCGACATGTACGACACGCCGTCGCAGGCCGGCCCCACGTCGACCTGCCGCGTCAAGGGCGCTCCGGGATACCCGATCACCGCGTGTCCCCTGTCGAACACGTCGCGCACGACCGGATCCAACTCGCTGGTGAATTACTCGTGGGTGATCTCGTACACGTACGACGGCCAGGCGAAGACGCAGACGCAGAACACAGGGGCGATCCGCGACTTCCAGTTTTACGAATACTGCGGGCTGAAGGGATCCAGTGCGGACGGCACGGTGATTCCGATGAGCATCACCCTCACCGTGACCGACAACAACGGCATCACGGCGACGGCGCAATCAGGCGCCGGCAATCAGCCGGCGACCTCGTTCGTCGCGTACACGTGTTCTTAGTGGAATAGTTTCCGTTTCACGTCGGGCCAGAACTCTTCCCACACGTTGCCGAGCGCGCGCGTGCCGAAACCGCTCGCGCTCCGCCACACCGTCTGCTGCGCCGTCGTCGCGCTCGGCGGCAGCCACGTGTTCTCGATCAGGTTGTTCACGGTGTTGCCGGCCAGGCGCGCCCACGCGAACTCCAGATGTCCGTCGGCGTGGTGCGCGAGAAACACCGTCTTCAGCGCGTAGCCGAGCCGCGGCTTCACGCCGCCGGTGCCTTTCCTGATGTAGTCGGCACGCTCGCCCCAGATCGCGCCGAGGCCGGCTTCGAGCGTGTTCGAGATCGCGACGTCGGCTTCGCGCTGCAGATACCGTTTGCCGGCGCCGCTCCACGTCTGGCCCCACTCTTCCGGCTGATTCCACGCGGTCTGCCACGCGGTGCCGATGGGACCGACGACGGTGAGGCTTTTGAGGCCGATCGTGCCGTCGACGATCCAGTGGACGCGCTCTTCGCCGGTCATCGGCCGATCGATCCGGGGCGGCGCCTGCTGGGCGCAGACGCTGACCGGCACGAGAAGAACGAACAGCAGCGCCGCGACTCTCATTCCCGTATCATCATTCAAGAACAGGACCAATGAATTTCGATCCGACGTGGATTTTTCTCTCGCTCATTCCCGGCGGAATCGGGTTCGTGCTGTTCGCGTACGGGAAGAAACTGCAGAGATGGCCGCAGATGATCGCCGGCATCCTGCTGATGGTCTATCCGTATTTCGCCACGACGGTAATGTCGCTCACCGTTGAAGGCGCGGCAATCTGCGCGGGCCTGTGGCTCGCGGTTCGGCTGGGGTACTAGTAGCCGGTACCAGTAGACCCACCGGTAGCAGCAGACCCACCAGTACCAGCAGACCTTCAGGTCTGCTCTCTCCCCCTACTGCACCGGCTCGATCCGCAGCAACGCCGCCTGCTCTTCTTCGGTCAGCACGTACAACAGGCCGTCCGGCCCCTGGCGGACGTCTCGCACGCGCTGATGCAGGTCGCGCAGCAACGGCTCGCGCCGCAGCTCCTCCCACTTGTCGTTGAAGACGATCCGCTGCAGCTGTCCGCTGCGCGCGATCTCGCCTTCGCGCATGCCGCCGACGAACACGTTGCGCTTCCAGCCGGGGAACCTGTCGCCCGTGTAGAACGCGAGGCCTGACGGCGCGATCGACGGGACCCAGTAGACGATCGGATCGTCGAAGCCGGGCAGCGACGGGCTGAAACGCGGACCGTTGTAGTCGCGGCCGTAGCTGACGATCGGCCAGCCGTAGTTGTGGCCGGGATGAATGATGTTCAACTCGTCGCCGCCGTTCGGGCCGTTCTCCGTTTCCCACAGCTCGCTGGTCCACGGATTGAACGCGAGGCCTTCCTCGACGCGATGGCCGAGCGAATAGATCAGCGGCTTGTAGCCGGTCTTGCCCACGAACGGGTTGTCCTGCGGCACGCTCCCGTCGTCGTTCATGCGCAGAATCTTTCCGGCGTAGTCGTTCGTGTGCTGCGCGCGATCGACGCTCACGCGCGGGCCCGTGCCGGGACCGCCGATGCTCATATAGAGCTTGCCGTCGGGACCGAACGTGATGCGCGACGCTTCCATGTCCACGTCGTCGGCGACGAAGACGTCCTTGATGTCGGTGAGCCTCTTGCCGTCCCAGGTGCCGCGCAGAATCGAGTTGCTCGCGATCGGATAGTCGCGATTGCTGCCGTCGGTCGTCTTCGCCGTGCCCATCGGCTTGTGGTACGAGATGAACACCCAGTGGTTCTGCGCGAAGTCCGGATGCAGCGCGATGTCCATCAGCCCGGCCATCGTCGCAATCGATGTCACTGCGGGGATACCGGCCACCGGCTCAGGCTCGAGCGCGCCGTTGCGGACCACGCGCAGCCGTCCCTGCCGCTCGGTGATCAGCATCACGTTGTCTGGAAGGAACGCGACGCTCCACGGATGCACGAGCCCCTTCGTCACGACGACGGCGCGGAGGCCGCGCTGTTCGTAGCTGTCGAAGAGAAACGGTCCATCGCCGAGCGGCGGGCTGTTCCATGGACCGACGCGCGGACCGGCGGGCACCGCGCCGCGCTGATCGCGGACGACCGGATATGGGTACTGCTTCTGCTGCGCGGCAATGACGATCGCGCCGGCCACGCAGAAACCAGCAATGCTTGCGGTGATTCTCTTCACTGTTTCTCACCGGCGCCGGGGCCCCGCCCCCAGCGCGAACTGACACTGAACGCTCGCTGCGCTCGCGGGTAGCCGCAGGCGCTTGTAAACTATATCGCACGATGCGTACGCGTTTGCTGATCGCGATGACTGCGTGTGTCGCCGCGACAGCGATCCTTTCTGCCGCGTTGCCAGACCCGGTGAAGACGGACGCGGGGCTCGTCGCCGCGGCGGCGAATTCTCCTGATGGCGTCCGTGTCTATCGCGGCATTCCGTTCGGCGCGCCGCCGGTCGGGGCGCTCCGATGGAAGCCGACGCAGCCGCCGGCGACGTGGGACGGCGTCCGCAAGAGCGATGCGTTCGGTCCGGTCTGCGTCCAGCCGAAAGGCGTAGGACGTCTGAACGTGTCCGTCGACATGCCCGACTCGCCGCCGGCGAGCGAGGACTGTCTCTATCTCAACGTCTGGAGCGGAGCGGCGCGCGCGAACGAGCGTCGCCCCGTGATGGTGTGGATCTTCGGCGGCGCATACACCGAAGGCGCCGGATCGAGCCGTCACAACGACGGCGAAGCGCTCGCACGCAAAGGCGCCGTCGTCGTGACGTTTAACTATCGGCTCGGCCCGTTCGGCTTCTTCTCGCATCCGGATCTCGACGCGGAGTCCGGCCACAACGCGTCAGGAAACCAGGCGGTGTGGGACTGCATCGCGGCGCTCCAGTGGGTGCAGCGCAACATCGCGGCGTTCGGCGGCAATCCGGCGAACGTGACGATCTTCGGCGAGTCCGCCGGCTCGGCGCTGTCGGCGGGCCTCGTCGGCACGCCGTCGGCGAAGGGACTGTTCCGCCGCGCGATCTCCGAGAGCGGCGCGTGGATGGGACTCAGCATGGCGCCGATGCGTTCGCGCGCATCGGCCGAGGGTCCGGCGACCGGCCGCGGCGCGCAGCCGATGGCGGCCCTGCCGCTCAGCGAGCTGCGGTCGAAGTCGACGGCAGAAATAGCCAAAGGCCTGCGCGGCGCCGGCATGATCGCCGACGGCTGGGCGATTCCCGAAGACGAGTCGATCACGTTTGCGCACGGCCGGCAGAACGCCGTCGACATCCTGATCGGATCGAACAAGGATGAAGGTTCGTTCACGCTTCGCGGCCCGGATGCCGGGCAGTGGACGATGCGCGTGCGGCAGCGCTGGGGCGTGCTCGCTGACGAGTACTTGAAGGCCTATCCCGCCGGCTCCGACGAGCAGGCCGCGAGATCTTCAGCGCAGGCGTTCAGCGACGAGATGGCGTGGCACATGTGGCGCTACGCACGGGCGCAGTCGGCCATCGGCAGACGGACGTACCTCTATTACTTCACGCACGAACCGCCGACCGAGCCGGGCCAGCCGGACCTCCGCGCGACGCACACGGCGGAAATTCCGTACGTCTTCAACAACTTGAAAGCCGTGCGCGTGTATCCCGACACGAGCTCGCCGGAACTGTCCTCGAAGAATCCCGCGGACATCAGGCTCGCGGACATCGTGTCGCAGTACTGGGTGAACTTCGCGAAGACGGGCGACCCCAACGGATCCGGACTCGCGGTCTGGCCTGAATTCACACGCACGGCGACGGGCACGCGCATGGAGCTTGGCGACACGCAGCGGCCGGGCGACATCCCGCTCGAGAAGTTCGATCTGTACGACAGGTTGTACGCGCGGCAGATGGCCGCGGGGAACTGATGGCCGCTCCCGCACGCGTCGCGGCCGTCGCGGCCGCCGCCCGGACGGCGGCGCCGGTGCTCGTCGCGGTCAGCTTCGCGCACATGCTCAACGACACGATCCAGTCGTTGCTGCCGGCGATCTATCCGATCCTCAAGTCGAATTATCAGCTCAGCTTCTCGCAGGTGGGCCTGCTCACGCTGACGCTGATGGTGACGGCGTCGGTGCTGCAGCCGCTCGTCGGTCTCTTCACGGACAAGCGCGCGACGCCGTACTCGCTCGTCTACGGCATGACGTTCTCGCTGTTCGGCCTGCTGCTGCTGTCGGCGGCGAACCATCTCGGCACGCTGCTCCTCGCCTCGGGCCTGATCGGCGTCGGCTCGGCGGTGTTCCATCCCGAGTCGTCGCGCGTGGCGCGCATGGCGTCGGGCGGACGGCACGGGCTGGCGCAGTCGGTGTTCCAGGTCGGCGGCAACGTCGGCTCGTCGCTCGGCCCGCTGCTCGCGGCGTTCCTCGTCCTGCCGCGCGGCCAGTCGAGCATCGCGTGGGCGTCGGCGGTGGCGCTGCTGGCCATCGGCGTCTTGTGGAAGGTCGGCAACTGGTCGAGCCATCAGCATCGCGCGCCGAGAGTCCCGGTCCCCGACGCGCACTCGACGTATCACGTCCACCACCTCGAGCTGTCGCCGAAGCGCGTGCAGTGGTCGATCGTCATCCTCGTCGCGCTCATCTTCTCGAAATATTTCTACCTGGCGAGCCTGACGAACTACTACACGTTCTACCTGATCAGCCACTTCGGCGTGTCGGTGCAGTCGGCGCAGATCGATCTCTTCATCTTCCTCGGCGCGGTCGCCGCCGGCACGATCCTCGGCGGACCCATCGGCGATCGCTTCGGCCGCAAGCTCGTGATCTGGGTGTCGATCCTCGGGGTGTTCCCGTTCACGTTCGCGCTGCCGTTCGCCAACCTGTTCTGGACGAAAATCCTGTCGATCGTCATCGGCCTGATCCTCTCCTCCGCCTTCTCCGCCATCGTCGTCTACGCGCAGGAGCTGATGCCGGGCCGCATCGGCCTCATCTCAGGCCTGTTCTTCGGGTTCGCGTTCGGCATGGGCGGCCTCGGCGCCGCGGTGCTCGGCCGGCTGGCCGATGCGACGAGCATCGTCTTCGTCTACCGAGTATGCGCGTACCTGCCGCTGATCGGATTGCTGACGGCGTTTCTGCCGGATATTCAGCCGCGCGGCGCCAGTGAAAGAAAGTAAACAGTGATGCGCGAACTAGCTTTGGCCGTGTTTGCCGTGTCTCTCGCACAGACGGCAGCAGCTCCAACTCTCTTCGAGCACGCCCGAATCATCACCGGCGACGGCCGCGTCATCGAGAACGGCTCGATGCTCGTCGAAGGCGACACGATCTCGCGCGTCGGAACGAACGTCGCCGCGCCGAAGAACGCGAGGCACGTCGACCTCACCGGCAAGACCGTCATGCCCGGCATGGTCCTCACGCACGGCCATATCGGGTACATCCGCGGGACGACGTTCGCGCGCGAGAACTACACGCGCGAGAACCTGATCGATCACCTCAACCGCTACCTCTATTACGGCGTCGTCGCGATGATGAGCACCGGCACCGATCCCGGCGAGCTGCCGTTCGAGATCCGCAACTCACCGCATCCAGGCGCGCTGTTCCGGACCGCCGGCGCGGGGTTCGCGCTGCCGGGCGCGTCGACGGGCAACCTCGCGATGCGCGGCGTGCCGTACGGCGTGACGGCGGAAGACGAAGCGCGGCGCGATGTGCGCGAGTTGGCGGCGAAGAAGCCGGACGCGGTGAAGATCTGGGTCGACGACCGGAACGGCCAGGTGAAGAAACTGCCGCCGAACATCTACCGCGCGATCATCGACGAGGCGCACAAGCACGGCCTGAAGGCGATCGTGCACGTCTACTACCTCGCCGACGCGCGCGATCTCGTCGACGCCGGCGCCGACGGCTTTCTCCATCTCGTCCGCGACGAAGAGATGGACGAGGCGCTCGTGGCGAAGATGAAGGCGAGGAAGATGTTCGTGACGCCGAATCTGTCGACGAGTGAAGCGGGGACGTACACGAACAAGCCGGCATGGCTCGACGATCCGCTGCTGGCGGAGTCGGCGACGCCGGCGATGATCAAAAAGGTGGCGGACGTCTACGCCGCTCGCGCCGGAGCGGCGCCGCGGACGGCCGCCGTCACGTCATATCAGAAACAACAGCGGAGCCTGGCGCGTCTGAACGCCGCCGGCGTGACGATCGCGCTCGGCGACGACACCGGCATCGAGAACACGTTCTACGGCTACGGCGAACACCACGAACTGGAACTGATGGTCGCGGCGGGCATGACGCCGATGCAGGCGCTCGTCGCGGCGACGTCCACCGGCGCGACGCTGCTCAAGCTCGGTCGCCTCGGCACGATCGCGCGCGGCAAGCAGGCCGACTTCGTCGTCCTCGACGCGAACCCGCTCGAGAACATCTCGAATACGAAGAAGATCGCGAAGGTCTATCAGCGCGGCGCCGAAGTCGATCGCGCCGCGATGCGCGCGACCTTTCAGAAGTAGTACGCCCTTCCTGTCTATGCTCTCCGCGCGGAAATGACCTTCCACGCGAGCGCGACGATCGCGGCGCCGATCACGCC